>CAIOSS010000606.1 GCA_903860995.1 uncultured delta proteobacterium
GCACCACCCGCTGACCCTCGTCGAGCGTCGGCACGGCCATGGGCTTCGCCTGGTGGAGCCGGTGGCGGAGCATCGCGGCGTCCTCGCTGGGGAGCACCGTGCGCTGCTCGGCCACGTCGGCCAGCAGCGCGTCGGCCTCGCCTCGCAGCCGGTCGAGCGCGTCGGGGGTGATCGCCAGCACGACGCAGCTGCCCGGGAGCGTGCCGCCGCAGTAGTACGAGAGCGAGCGGAGCGCCGCGCGCCGCTGCGGGGCCGTAAAGGCGCGGAAGAGGTTCTCGGCCTCGTCGATGAGGATCATCGGGCCGCGGCAGCCGTCGACCCGCGCGAGCAGCTCGAGCCAGAGAAGCAGGCGCTGGTAGGCGTCCTTGCGGTAGGTCGACGACGCGGGCTTCACGCGCAGGTCGGAGGTCGACAGGAAGGCCTCCGCGACGGCCCCGGGCCGCTTGCTGCGCCGCATCCGCCCGAGGAGCTTCGTGGCCGACCCGGCGGCGTCGCCGGCGCCCCCCGCGATGGCCTCCAGGGTCGCGCGGAGAGAGTCCACCGCGGCGGTGGTGCGGGTCCACGCGACCAGCCGGTCGAGGGCGCTCGGCCTGCCCGGCAGCGGGAGCACGGCCTGGTCGAGCATGCGGAAGAGGTGGCGCTGCGGGTGCCCGAGGTCGGCGTCGAGGTACTCCAGCGACAGGCGGAACACCGGCCGGCGCTCGGCGAGCGAGCGCGCCGTGAGGTGCATGAGCAGGTGCGACTTGCCCGAGCCGTACACCCCCGAGACGAGCGCGAAGACCGAGCTCTCCAGCGACGCGTGCCGGAAGAGCTCGTCGATGGTGGCGTCGATGTGCTCGTGGCCCACGCTGAGCCCCACGTCGGGGTCGACCGGCGGCAGGCCGTGCGCCGCCCGCAGGATGGCGCGCAGCCCCGCGGCCTCGTTGCGCACCGCCGGGAGGGGGATGGGGAGCATCGCCGGGGCGCGCCACCCCGCTGGGGCGGTGAGGTCGACGAGCGGGCGGTGCGGCGGCGGGAGGTCGTCCGAGGCCGGCGCCGGGGCGAGCACCCGGGAGGCGAGCGGGCCGCTGAGGGCGATGCCCCGCGCGCCGTCGTAGAGCAGCGCCGTGGCGCCGACCCAGAGCTGCGCGGAGACGAGGCCCCGCGCGCCGTCGGCGTTGTCGATGAGCTCGCGCAGCACCGTGAAGCCCCCCGTCGCGGCGCGAGGCCGAGAGCCGCGTGAGCACCTCGGCGCCCTCGAAGACGAGCAGCAGCCCGCGGTGGCCGAGGGCGCGCACGAGCCGGGAGCACTCGCCGAGGGCGCGCAGGGCGGTGGGGGCGGAGAGCGAGGAGAGGGCGGCGCCGCGGGACTCGACGCGGGAGAGGTCGGTGCCCGCGAGCCAGGCGTCGATGCGCGAGGCGGGGCGCGCGGGGCGGCCGGCGGCGTCGAGGTACTCGCGGGTGAGCACCGCGAGGTCGCCGTGGGCGCCGAAGCGCGCGGCCTCGCGGTCAAAGGCGGCGAGCGCGGCGCCGGGCGAGGCGTGGGTGGCGAGGAAGGCGTCGAGCAGCGCGGTCCAGCCGCGGTCGCGCGAGGCGCCGGGCGCGCGGAGCGACTGCACCAGGTTGCGCACGAGGCCGTCGAGGGTGTCGAAGCAGCGGTCGGACAGAACGCTCACGCGGGCGACGCAGAGACCGCGGGTCCACGCGGCGTCGGCGAGGGCGTCGAACCACGCGCTCGCCGACGAGGCCCGCTTCGCCCGCAGGAAGAGCACCTCCGC
>CAIOSS010000607.1 GCA_903860995.1 uncultured delta proteobacterium
CCTTGGCGTGCGGGCGCTCGGCCACGCGCTGCGCCATCTGCACCAGCCGCGCGACGTTGCGAGCGTCGGGCACCGCGGCATGCCCGAACTCCGACTCGGCCCAGCTTGGGGCGTCGTAGAGCGTGTTCATCCTGCAGTCTGGACCGAACCGGATCCGCCGGAACTGTCGTTAGAAATGAGCCCAGAGGACAGGTGGTAGCGTGCGGGGGTCGCAGCGGTCGGCGCCCCAGAGACAGAGCCATGCATGACTTCCGAATCACCCTCGTCCCTGGCGTCTGTGGCGGTCGGCCCACGATCCGGGGTCTGCGCATCACGGTCGCCGACGTCCTCGAGCTCCTCGCCGGCGCCATGACCACCGAGGAGATCCTGGCCGACTATCCCTACCTCGAACGCGAAGACATCGCGGCCTGCCTCGACTTCGCGGCCCGACAGGCGCGCCGCGAAGAGCTGCCCATCCGGCGCGACGCGGCGTGAAGTTCTCGATATCGCGGCCGTCCGAGGGGCGCCGCCGGTGGTGCTCTTCCTCGGGGTCGGCAACGCCTCGACCGCGACGGGGCTGAAACTCCTGGACGACGCCTGGCCCGTCCTGTGTAGGGAGCTCGGGCGAGACGACGCGGGCGTCGTGATGTTGGAGCGTGATCGCATCGCGCTCCATCGCCGCGCCTGAGCGGCGCACCGGCGACTGTCGCGCCGGCCGCGGCGGTGACCACCCGAGGGTGCGTTCGCGCGGGCACCAAGACCAGCAACACCAGGCTGTTCACCGCCCGGCCTCTGGATCCTGAGGCTCCAGGTTCGATTGGCTGCACTTTCCTGGGATGAAGCGGCTCCTCTGAAATTCCGACCCCGTGACGAAGTCGTGATGTGCCCAGCGCGACCGTCCAATAGGTTGGCAGAGGAGCACGTCGAACAAGATGACCCAACCGCTGAGAAGTCCAAGAACAGGGGCTCCGCTCACCCCGATGCGCTTCGGAGAAACCGAGATCGACGCCGACGAGGCGACCGGAGGCGTCTGGCTCGATGGCAAGGAGCTCGATGCTCTCACCGAGTGGTTTCACGAAGGAGACGCGTTTGGCGAGATGGCGCTGCGGCACGCTGGGCAGATCAGCCACGACACGGTGCTGGGAGACTGCCCACGATGTCAGACGAAGACTCTTCAAGAGTACCCCCTCCCGCGTCACGACGGGGGAAACGTGACCCTCGACATCTGCGAGCGTTGCCTGGGTCTCTGGGTCGATGGCCCGGAACTCGGTCCGGTGCGGGACGCCATGATGAAGAACAAGGGCGCGGGCTTCCTGGCACGTATCGCGGTGGAGCCGAAGCGAAACCTGGTCATGCGTGTTCTCTATCCCGCAGCTGTGAAGAACCTCGTTGATCGCGTTCTGAGCTGATCGGAAGTACGAGAGGAAAGACGATGTCACATCGCTACATCATCATCGAAGAGCGTCCCGACAATAGTTGGGT
Organism: uncultured delta proteobacterium; assembly: GCA_903860995.1. Classification (GTDB taxonomy): domain Bacteria; phylum Myxococcota_A; class Polyangia; order Polyangiales; genus SCUS01. The sequence continues at coordinate 1,462 of CAIOSS010000607.1, forward strand.
AGGCACCTGCCTCTGTCTCGGATTCTTGGGGCTTTTGTTCCTCTGAGCGCGATCCAGATCGCGTGGGATCGTTTCCCCAACGCGCCGATCTGCAACGGTCGGCGCGACCGCGCGCCATGCCTCGGTCGCTACGCATGTCCGATCTGCTGGCGCTGCATCGGAGCCTTGAGCGGTATGCTGATGGCGCGAACATTCGTCACCTCCGTGCATGGAGCGCTGCCATTGTTGCTCTCGTTTGTCTTGGCGCTGCCGGCCTACATCGACGGCATCCGGCAGTATGAGTACAAGATCGAGAGCACGAACACCCGCCGTGTCATGACTGGGATTCTCCTCGGAATCGCGCTCCGTCTGCTGCGGCAGAGCGTCATCGGCTGGGTGACATGATCTGGTCAGTGGCCCAGCGCTCTTCTGTTCACGTCCAGGTCTGCACGGGGGAGTAGATGAACATCGTGGACGCCGCGCGGCACTGGCTTGCTCTCTTCGTCACGGTCATGGCTCCTGGTACGCCGCTCTTCTGGCTGGTGATTCATCCCGGAATCACTCTCTGGCGTCGCGTTGGGCCGGTGTGGGCGTACGCCGCCGGATTTGGCGCGCACTTTGCGCTGGGTGTCGGTATCTGGCACTTCCGTCACAAGCTCCTCATGAGTGATTATGGCGCCAACCTCGCGACCCTCTCGATGGGAGTCACGCTGTGCCTCACGGCAGGGGTGATTCGGCGGCTCTCGCTACGGCGCCTCTCCATCCGTGTGCTTTTGGGCCTCGCGGAGATCGCCCCGGAGCGGTGCCCTGAGAAGTTGGTCACTGGCGGTATCTACGCATTCATCCGTCACCCGCGTTATGCGGAGGTCGTCTGTACATTGCTTGGGTACGCGCTGATCTGCAATCACGCGACAGCGTACGCGGCGGTGTTCGTACTGATAGCCGGACTGTTGATCGTCGTTCCCCTGGAGGAGAGAGAACTTGAGAATCGGTATGGTGCGGCGTATGTCGCCTATCGCGCAGAAGTGCCTGCGCTGATCCCGCGATTTCGGTCCATCCGCCAAGCCAGGTCTATCCTGCGCTGATCCACGCGACGCCAGGCAGAAGCGAACCGACTGTAGTTACTGACGATCGCCGAATGGGAATCACACCCACCGAAGGTTTCACTACGCGCCGCTACGCGCTCGGTGAACCATCCAGATCGTGCAAACGATCCAACTGACGCCGACGACCAGAAACGCGAAGCGGTCGAGACGGCGAACTAACTGCTCATTCTTCACCTCGTCGGACTTGAGGAGATGAAGGGCGAGTGCGCTCTCGACGATCGAGACGAAGATCACTCCGAACGCGATGAGATGGAGCCGGTCGGCGAGCGTGGCGCTGCGGGTATCTGGGAGCACGGACGCTAGGACATACTGGCTGGCGACCGCAGCGAAGAGTCCACCGACGCCGAGACCGAAGCGAGGGTCGACCTCGGTCGGACGGATGAAGAACGACACCATTGCAACGCAAACTGCGACGAACAGGCCAGTGAACAACTTCCAGAATGAGCTCCATCCCGATCGGTGCAGCGGCATTTCGTAGGTGAGGCGGGTGTAGACCGTCTGGTTGCCGGTCGGGAGCAGCGGGTCGCCGAAATTGGTCGTGTATGACTGAGTCGTGCGCAGAAACCGTGGGCGACCGACGACCCAGCCGGGGACCATCAGATCATGCGCGATCGACGTGTTCTGCAGGTCTGGCTCGAGGCGCACGATGTTCTCCTCGTCCGCCGAGTCCTCGATACGCAAGCGCAATACATGGTCGTCGAAGGGGAACGCGCGTACATCCCAGAACTCCGTGATGTGCGCGTTGACTCGGAGGCAAGCGTACCCGGGGCGGCGTATGACTACCTCCTTCGTCATCTCGCTTGCGCCAATGAACTCGAACGAATCGAAGGGAAGTGGCGGCGCTTCGGCCTGCGACTCGGCGTGCGCTGCTGCGGGCGCGTCCTCCGGGGGCTCACCCCACTCCCTGGGGTTCCAGACAAACCACAGGTACAGATCGATATGATAGCTGTTGTCGTGAAGACTTAGCGAGTGGACATGGTTGAGGTAGACACCCACTCGAACCGTCTTCGGCGCCGCCGGCGTGGACGGCTCCGCCGCCGGGGTGGCCTCCGGCGTATGGGCCACGACCAGGGTAGGGAGCGCGGATAGATGCTGCGGGGCGCTTGGGGTGGGGTGGCGGTGGTGGCTGTGGTGTTGGGCACCGGCCGGTGTCGCCATTCCTAGTGCGAGCACGACTGCGATCACCCTTAGCGGCCCGGTC
>CAIOSS010000608.1 GCA_903860995.1 uncultured delta proteobacterium
GTCGGCGTTGCAGACGCGGCGGGTGTTGCCGCTGCAACTGGTCGTGCCGGGCATGCAGACCCACCCCGCGCAGAGGTTGGTTCCGGTGTCGCAGGTGCTCATCGGCGGGCAACCCATCGGCGCGGAGAAGCCGAGCCCGTCGTCGTTGCAGCGGCGCACGGCGCCCGCCCCGAAGCAGGTCACGGCGCTTGGCGTGCAGACCTGGGCTGCGCAGAGCCCCTCGCGGCAGCTCTGCCCCGCGGGACACGACGCGGCGGTGTAGGCCAGCCCGCTGGGATCACAGACCTCGCGCAGGGTGACGCTGCCCGCCGCGCAGCGGGACGATCCCGGCGCGCACACCCGATCGACGCAGGTGCCGTCGCGACAGCTCTGCGTGGCGGCGCACGCGGTGATCTCGTAGGCGCTCCCGCGGGCGTTGCAGACCTCGCGACGTCCGTCCGCCGCGCAGCGTGCCGCGCCGGGCATGCAGGTGCGCGCGAGGCACCGCCCGCCCGCGGCGCAGAACAGCGTCCCGGCCGCGCAGTCGTTGTCTCCGACGCACTCGACGCAGACGCTCATGTTCGGGTCACAGACCAGTCCGAGGTCGCTGCACTGCCGCGAGGAGGTGCAGGCGCGCGGGCGCGCGACGCAGCTGTTGTCCCGACAAAGCTGGCCGGTGGCGCAATCGCCATTGGCGTTGCAGTCGACGCAAAACCCGATGGTGCTGCCGCACACCTGGCCCGGGCACTGCCGCGAGGAGGTGCACGCCGTGACCGCGACGCAGCGCTGCGCCAGGCAGGCGGTGCTGGTTCCGGGGCAGTCGGTGCGGGTGCGGCACTCGACGCAAACGCCGCGGTCGCGGTCGCAGACGGCGCCCAGGGCCGAGCAGGTGCGGTCGGAGGTACAGGCGGTGCCCGGGACGTCGGCCGCGGCGTCCGTCGGCGCGACGAGGTCCGTCGCGATGTCCGTCGACATCGGAGGGCCGGCATCGGTGCCGGTAGCGGGGGCTGGCGAGGAGCACGCCGCGAGCAGCAACGCGGCGATGAGCGGCGCACCCTGGTGCCGGCCAGAGAGCCTGTGTCGCATGGATCGAGTGGACAACATCGAGACCGGTCCGCCTGTCTGCCGCAGCCATGGGCGGCACGTGCGGAGCCCCCTCGGCCGGAGTGGCGTGAGAGACCGTCCCCCGTGGTTGGCGAACAGCCCCGGTGGCCATCACGCAATCGTCATCGGTGGTCGGGTGATCGGATTCCGTTCGTTCGCCGTTGCGATCGACGACATGGCTTCGATCGCAAAGGACTCGCGATGGGTGGATCCGACGGCACATCGACCAGAGCCTTGCGACGCGCGGATCACGGACACGTTTCGCGCGCTGGCCGAGGGCGGCCGCATCGTCGCGCGTGACAACGTGCGCATCACAACGTGATGCCGGCCGACGAACCGCACGCGCTGGAGTTTCTCGACCCGGCGTGGCGCGAAGGCTACGTCGCCCGCATGTTCGACGTCTGCCGCACGGCCGATCCGCCGTTCGTCGTGCGCGAGGTCCCGCTCCCGGTAGGCCTCGCGTCGCCCCTCCAGCCCGCGTACCCGGAGAACATCCTCGTCCACGAGCGCATCCTCGACGGCGACGGCGCGCGCGAGGTGCGGATGCCCGACGTGAACGCCATGTGGGTCGTCGAGAAGGTGCAGCGCTGACGGCGGCCCGTGGCGCGGCCTCCGATCACCGGCAAGAGGCCGCGGCGAAGAGGGATGCACGGGCCGCAGCGGTGACCACCCGACGGTGCGCAGGCGGGATCTCGGGCGGGAGCGTCGCTCCGCGGTCCACGCGATCGTCGTTGCTCCCTTCAACGTAGATGCAGCGAGACCGACTCGCCCGCGGTCGCCTCGCGCATTGTCTGTTGGGGCGACAA
>CAIOSS010000609.1 GCA_903860995.1 uncultured delta proteobacterium
GGCGCCCCGTCGGCCCGCAGCCGCGCCCGCAGCCCCGCCGCGAGCTCGCGCGCCATCGTCGGCCCACGGTAGATGAAGCCCGTGTAGACCTGCACCAGCGAGGCGCCCGCCTCGATCATCGCCCACGCGTCGTCTGCGGTGCTTACGCCCCCGACGCCGATGACCGGGAGGCCCCGTCCGGCGCGCGCCGCGATGCGCGCGACCACGGCGCGGCTGCGGTCGCGGAGGGGCGCCCCGGAGAGGCCCCCGTCGCCGAGGGCGCGCACCTCCTCGGCCGGGGTGCGGAGCCCGTCGCGGCGGAGGGTGGTGTTGGTCGCCACCAGGCCCGCGAGGCCCTCTGCGAGCGCGAGGTCGACCACGGCGTCGATGTCCTCGTCGGCGAGGTCGGGCGCGATCTTCACCAGCAGCGGGACGGCTCGGTCGGCCAGCGCGGGGCGCACCGCCCGCACGATGCCCGCGAGCGCCTCGACGGACTGGAGCGAGCGCAGGCCCGGGGTGTTGGGCGACGACACGTTGATGACGGCGTAGTCGGCGTGGGGGGCGAGCGCGCGGGCGCTGGCGGCGTAGTCAGCGGGCGCGTCGTCGAGGGCGGTGACCTTGGATTTGCCGAGGTTGACCCCGACGATCACCCGGTCGGCCGGGACGGCGGCCAGGGACCGGGCGACCGCCTCGCAGCCGGGGTTGTTGAAGCCCATGCGGTTGATCACCGCGCCGTCGCTGGGCAGCCGGAAGAGCCGCGGGCGGGGGTTGCCCGGCTGCGGGTGCGCCGTGACGGTGCCGACCTCCACGAAGGAGAAGCCCAGCGCCCCGAGGGCGTTGTACGCCACCGCGCGCTTGTCGAGTCCGGCGGCGACGCCGAGCGGCGTGGCGAAGCGCCGACCGAAGAGCTCCACCGCGAGCGAGCCGTCGTCGTCGACGCCGAAGGCGGCGCGCAGCGGGGCGCGGGCGGCGGGCGAGCGCTGCGCCACCGAGAGCCCGTCGAGGGTGAGTTCGTGGGCGCGCTCGGCGTCGAGGGCGAAGAGGGCCGGGCGCAGCGCGCCGCGGTAGATCGATCCGAGGAGGGTCACGCGTCGTCGCCGCAGGAGAGGGCGCGCTGGGCGACGCCGCGCGCCGCGTCGACCTCGAGCACCGCGAAGCCCGACGGCGTGGCGAGGGCGCTCCCGGGCGCGCAGCTCATCGACTCGCTCGACGAGTCATGGACCACCCGCCCGCGGCCGACGTCGAAGACGTGCACCGCGCAGCCGAGCTCGCCCTGTAGCCGCGAGTGCAGCACCAGCAGCCGGTCGCCAGACACCACCGAGGCCAGCACGTCGTCGGTATAGACGTTGGTGTCGATGGGCGCCGTCGGGTCGGCGAGGGGCACGAGGCGCAGGGCCTGCGAGTGGCCGCCCGGGCCCGGGCGGAACTCCACCCGGAGGCAGCCGCTCAGCGGACACACCACGGGCCCCTCGCCCGACCAGGCGCTGCGGGCGTCGGGCTCGAGCACCCACGACCAGGTCTCGAAGCGCCCGCCGACGGTCTCGCCCTCCACCACGAAGCGGCCGAAGTCCCACCGAGCGTGCAGCCCCCGCAGGGCCGCGGGCGCGTTGGGCAGCGGCTGCGGCTCGGCGAGGAGCTCCCCGTCCGGACCGACGAGGCCCACCCACGGCGAGCCCTCCGCGTCGCCCTCGCGGCCCTCCTTGAGCCACGCGACCAGCACCGCCC
>CAIOSS010000610.1 GCA_903860995.1 uncultured delta proteobacterium
CACCTCGTCGAGCACCGGCGGCCGCGGCTCGGCCGGGAGGCTCGCCCTCTTCGCGGCGGGCGCGGTCATCGCCGCGCGTCGTCGGCGCCGGGTCGGCGCCCGCGTCGCGACGGCCCTGATGGTCGCTACCGGCGCGGTCGCCGTGGGCTGCGCCGAGCAGGCCACCACCACCGTCCTCGACGGGGGCAACGGCGACGCGGGCGCTCCGCCCGCGGACATGGGCGTCACGGTGACCTGCGAGGCGGGGCAGAACCTCTGCGCCTCGACGGGGATGTGCACCCCCACCCCGGCTTGCCCGGACTGCATGCCCGGCTTCGGGGCGATGGGCGCCCCCGCCTTCAACGCGACGACCTGCTCGTACGACACCGCGGCGTGCACCTGCACCCGCCTGCCGCCGCTCTCTTCGGGCGCGGTCGGCTCGCACCTCCACATGGCCGCCGCCGCCGAGGGGACCCTCTGGATGTCGGCCTACTCGCCCGGCGAGCCCACCGACGGCGCGCGCTACGGCGACCTCGTCGTCGGCCGCTGGAACCAGGAGACCAGCACCGTCGCGTGGACCCACGTCGACGGCGTGCCCGCCGACGGGATGGTCACCGCCGACACCATGGGGTGGCGCAACGGGGTGAGCACCGCGGGCGACGACGTCGGCCGCTTCAACAGCATCGCCCTCACCGGCGCGGGCCAGCCCCGGGTCGCGTACTGGGACACCACCCACGACGTGCTGAAGTACGCCGCGTTCGACGGCACCGCGTGGACGAGCCACGCCGTCGACGCCAACGGCGCCAACGGCCGGTACACGTCGATCGCGCTGCTCGCCGACGGCACGCCGATGATCGCCTACCGGGCGGTCAGCGTCGCGGCCACTGGCGTCGTGAGCGCCGTGGTGCGCGTCGCGCGCGGCAACAGCGCCAGCCCCGCGCGGGCCAGCGACTGGACCATCTCCGACGCCGTCACGGTCACCAGCGCCTGCCGCGCCGCCGACTGCCCGACGGGACAGGCCTGCGTGCGGAGCACCGGGCGCTGCGCCCCGGCGGGCACCTGCGCGGCGACCTGCGGCTCGGGCCAGGCGTGCGTCGGCACCACCTGCCAGAACGTCTACGACCGCAACTGGGTGGAAGACCTCCCCCCCGGGGCGCTCTACATCAACCTCCTGGTCGACGGCATGGGCCGCCCGGCGCTGGTGTTCTACCACCGCGACCGCGGCAACCTGCTCTTCTCCCAGGGCGACGCGACCGGGCGCTTCGCGGCCCCGGTCATCCTCGACGGCGAAGGGGCGATGATGAGCGACGGCGGCGACCGCGGGCTCTCCGCGGGCGCGGCCATCGAGGCCAACGGCACCGTCCACGTGGCCTACGTCGACGGCTGGGAGGAGCGCTTGATGTACCTCCGCGTGATGGGCGGCCGCCCGATGGGCGAGCCCGCGGTCATCGACGACGGCTCGGGCGTCGGGGAGATGGCGACCTTCGACGACGGCCGGCACATCATCGGCGATGGCGCCACGGTCGTGCTCGGCGCCGCCGGGCCGCGGGTGGTCTACCAGGACACCACCGTCGGCACGCTGCGCCTCGCGTCGCTCACGGGCAGCGGGATGGCCGCCACCTGGACCCGCAGCGTCCTCGACTCGATGAACCACACCGGCTACTGGGCCACCGCCGCCGGCGGCCGCGTGGGCACCTACTGGCGCAGCCTCTCCGACGCCTCCGAGCGGCGCTGGGGCGTGCGGGTGTTCCCGCTCCCCTGATCAACACCTGAGCGGTCGACCGACGGCCGCGGTGCGATTCAGTTCGCCCGCGCCCGTTGTCGTCGTGCACAATGAGCCGCGACTGTCGGCGTGGCGGAATGGCATACGCAGGTGGCTTAAAACCTCCGGAGGCGCGAGCCTCGTGCGGGTTCAAATCCCGCCGCCGATACCAGTGCTGTGTTCCAGGGGATGCGAGGGTCAGAGGCGGGGAGCGACGGGGGGGGAGACGCTCAGCGGGCGCTGAGCTTCTCGTCGACGAAGCGGTGCACGCTCGCGAGCGTGGAGATGTTCTTGAACTCGCTCTCGGCGATCTTGATCTGATAGCGGCGCTCGATGTCGGAAATGATCTCGATGGCCTGCATCGAGTCGACGCCGAGGTCGCGAAGCAGCACGTCGTCACCGACGACGTCGACGTCCTTCTCGATGATCTCCGCGATGAGCGCGCGGAGGTCTTCCTTCAGGGTGGGGGGCGTGGGCATCGCCGTGGCTCCGCTCAGGCGACCTTGTCAGTACGCTGCTGAACGAGGTCGACGAGCTGCGCCACCGTCGCGATGCCGACGAGCTGATCGTCCGGGATCTGGATCTTGAACTCGCGCTCCATGCTCCCGACGATCTCGAGCATGCCGAGGGAGTCGATGCCGAGGTCGCTGATGGGCGTCGTCTCGGTGGGCAGCGGGATCTCCTTCTCCGCGACCTCGCTCGCGATCCGGCGGAAGGTGTTGATCAGTTCGTCTCGTGCGATCATGGCGGTGCCGCGCTCCGTGCTGTGGTTCAGGAAGGCCGTGCGAGCGTCGCGGCGTCCCTCTGGAGACCCCGCACGCGTCGCGTACATCGCAGCGATCTCATACCCTGTCAAGGCGCGCAACCCCTTGATAACAAGCGTTTCCGCGCGGTCGGCGCTGCGTAGCTGGCGTGGCGGTGAGCAGCCCCGTTCGCGCCCCGGGGCGACCTTGCTGGCGCGGTCGGCCATCGGGTATAGCGCGCGTCGATGACACCGCGAGTCCTCGTCACCGGGATGGGCGTCGTGAGCTCCGTAGGGCTCGGCCGCGCCGCGTTCTGGCGCTCGCTCGTCGAGGGCCGCAGCGGCACGTCCGCCATCAGCTCCTTCGACGCCGCGCGGCTCGGGCGCACGCTCGCGGCGGAGGTGCAGGGCTTCGTCGCCGGCGACCACCTCACGGCCACGGAGACGAAGCGCGCGGGGCGATGCGCGGCCTTCGCGCTCGCCGCCGCCCGGATGGCGGTGCGCGACGCGGGCCTCCATGACGGCGCCCTGCGCAGCGAGCGCGCGAGCGTGGTGCTCGGCACCACCATGGGCGAGGCCGACATCTGCGGGCTGCTCGACGGCCGCTGGATCGTCGAGGGCCCCGACGCCATGTCCCCGCGGGTGCTCCCGAAGTACGCGCCGTACCTGCTCTCCATGGAGACCGCCCAGGCCTTCGGCTGCCGCGGCACGGTGCTCACGCTCCCGGCCGCCTGCGCGGCGGGAAACTACGCCATCGGGTTTGCGAGCGACCTCATCCGCGCGGGCCGCGCCGACGTGGTGATCACCGGCGCCGCGGAGATGTTGCAGGAGCTTCAGTTCGCGGGCTTCGTGCGCCTCGGCGCGGTGGCCCCGGAGCGCTGCCAGCCCTTCGACCTCGACCGACAGGGGCTCATCGTCGGCGAGGGCGCCGGGGTGATGGTGCTGGAGTCCGAGGAGCACGCAGTACGCCGCGGCGCGACAGCGCTCGCCGAGGTCGGCGGCTACGGCCTGGCCTGCGACGGCTTCCACATCACTCGCCCGGAGCCATCCGGGGCGGGCGTCATCCACGCGCTGCGCGATGCCATCCGGCGCGCCGGGCTCACCGCCGACGAGGTCGATTTCATCAACGCCCACGGCACCGGCACCCGGGCCAACGACGCGGTGGAGTCCACCGCGGTGCGCGCGGTGTTCGGCGAGCGGCGGGTGCCCATCGCGTCCATCAAGAGCCTCATCGGGCACTGCATGGGCGCGGCGAGCGCCATCGAGGCGGTGAGCTGCGTCGAGACCATCAACACCGGCCTCTACCCCCCCACCGTCGGATACGTGACCCCCGACCCGGAGTGCGACGTCGCGGTGGTCGCCAACGTCGCGGGCCGAGGGCGCGCCGACGTGGTGGTCAACCACTCGCTCGCCTTCGGCGGCTACGACGCGGTGGTGCTCTTCGCGAAGCCCGACCGCCTCCCCTCCCCCGACGCTCGCGGGGCGCTGTCGTGAGGCCGCTCGCCATCACCGGCCTCGGGGTCTGCTCCCCGCTCGGCCTCGGCTGGGACGCCTTCCGCGCGGCGCTTGCGGGCCCGCCCGGCGCCGCGTTCACGACCACCCCCACGAGCTTCAGCGCGCCCGCCCACCCGGCGCTGCGCGTCGCCGAGATCGCCCATTTCGACCCGCGCCCCATCGTCGGCGACAAGGGCCTGCGCAACAACGACCGCCTCACCCGGCTGCTGCTCGTGGCCGCGCGGCTGGGCCTCGAGCACGCCGGCGTGAAGCGCGACGGCGCCTTCGTCGCGCACGGCCCCGCGGACGTGGGCGTATGCGCGTCGACGGCGTACGGCAGCCTCGAGGCCATCCACGAGCTCGACGCGGTCGCCCGGCTCGAGGACCCGCGGTACCTCAACCCCGCGCGCTTCCCCAACACGGTGATCAACAGCTCGGTCGGGTACGTGAGCATCTGGGAGGAGCTGCGCGCCCTCAACGCCACGGTGACCAACGGGCCCACCGGGGGCCTCGACGCCTTCGACGCCGCCTCGCTCTGGCTGGACGCCGGCCGCGCGAAGGCTGTGCTCACCGGCGGCGCCGAGGCGATGTCCGAGGGGCTCTGGCAGGCCTTCCGTCGGCTGGGCGCGCTCGACGAGCGCCCGGAGGTGTGGGCGCCCGGCGACCCGCGCTCGCGGGGGCTGCGGCTCGGCGAGGGGGCGTGCCTGATGGTGCTCGAAGACCTCGCGGCGGCGCGGGGCCGGGGCGCGACGGTGCACGCCGAGGTGGTGGGCTACGGCGCGGCCTTCGAGCCCGCGGAGCCTTCGCAGCCGATGGTCCACGTGAGCGCCGGGGCCCTCGCCCGCGCGGTGCAGTACGCCCTCGCGGGCGTCGACCGCGCGCGGGTGTCGATGGCGGTGAGCGGGCTCTCGGGCTACGGGCTGCTCGACGGCCCGGAGCGCGCGGCGATCGCGGAGTCCCTGGGCGAGGTCCCGGTGCGGTGCCCGAAGGCGTGGATGGGCGAGACCCTGGGCGGGGCGGGCGCGTTCGGCGTCGCGGCCGCGGTCGGGTGGTTGGCGGACGGGCGCGCGGGCGACTGCGCCGTGGTGACGTCCGTGGGTTTCTACGGCAACGCGTCGGCGCTGGTCGTCCGACGCCCGGAGTGAACGATGAGCTGGATTGACGACAAGGCCCACGAGGGCCTCGCCAGGGTGCGCGAGGCGCGCGAGGCCGGGGTGTATCCCTTCTTCCGACCCTTCGAGACGGGGGGCATCCGCACGAGCGTGGCGGGGCACTCCTTCGTGAACTTCAGCTCCAACGACTACCTGGGGCTCACCACGCACCCGAAGGTGAAGGAGGCCGCCAAGCGGGCGATCGACGTGTTCGCGTGCGGGCTGTCGAGCTCGCGGGTGCAGGCCACCACCACGGCACACGTCGAGCTCGAGGAGCGCCTCGCGAAGTACTTCGGCTTCGAGAAGGCGCTCATCACCACCACGGGGTACCAGGCCATGGTGGGCACGGTGATGGCCCTCGCCGACCGCGACACCACGCTCATCCTCGACAACCTGTCGCACGCCTGCATCCTCGACGGCACCTTCGTCGCGGCGGGCAGCCCCGGGCGCGCGCCGGAGGTGAGGTTCTTCAACCACAACAGCGCGCGGTCGCTGGAGCGCGTGCTCAAGACCAAGGAGCGCCCCAACGCGATGGTGCTGGTCGAGGGCATCTACTCGCTCGACGGCGACATGGGCCACCTCACGGAGATCGTCGAGGTGTGCGAGCGCTACAACGCCGTGCTCGTCGTCGACGACGCCCACGGCTCGGGCACGCTCGGCGTCCACGGCCGCGGCATCCTGGAGCACCTCGGCCTGGAGGGCCGCGCCCCCATCGTCGTGTCGACCTTCTCCAAGGTCTTCGGCGGCATCGGCGGGATCATCCTCGGGAGCACCGAGGTCATCGAGCTCATCCAGCACACGGCCCGGAGCTTCGTGTTCAGCGCCACGCTCCCGGTGCCCATCGTGGCGGCCGCGGCGACCATCCTCACGATGCTCGAGGACGACGGCGTCGCCCTGGTCGAAGAGCTCCAGGCCAACGCCCGGTACATGCGCGGGGAGCTCGTGTCGCGCGGCTTCGACCTCGGCCTGAGCGACACGCACATCATGCCCGTGATGGTGCGCGACGAGCGCAAGGCGATGATCCTCCACCAGATGCTCTACGACCGCGGGATCTACATGGTCCCGATCACCTACCCCGGCGTGAAGCCTGGCGAGGAGCGGCTGCGGGTCAACATCACCCGCGGCCACACCCGCGAGGAGATGGGCCTCGCGCTCTCGCTCCTCGACGAGCTCGGCGGCGCGTGCGAGATCCGCAAGCAGGATCAGGTCGCCCCGGCGCCCTGAGCCCGCCAACGGCGTACCGTTCTTGAGCCAACGTGCCTGAGACCGTAGCGTCACCCTCGACGCGCTGATGTCCCCCACCCGCACCATCCTCCCCTGGCCCGAGCTCGCCGCGCTCGGAGCCCTCTTCGTCGCCGTGGCGGCGTGGAGCGGCGCGGGGCGCCCGGTCGACCCCCGCGGGCTCGCGGTCGCGGCCATCGCCGTGCTGGTGGCGCTCAGCCCCAAGCGCCTCTCTCGCGAGGGCCACGGCGCCCAGGCCGAGGCCATCGCCGTCGCGGCCGCCCTCGGAGCCCTCTCCGTCGCCACCGTGGTCGCGGGCTTCCACCCCGGCTCGCGCGTCCTGCGCATCGTGCACGCCCTCGCGTCGGGCGAGCTGCTGGGTCTCTCCACGGTGCTCGCCTTCGCGCAGCCGATGCGCACCGAGTCGCTGCGCCGCGCCGCCCTTCCGGGCGTCTTCGTGGCCGTCGTCGGCACGCTCGGCCTCTGGCCCGGCGCCGACCACTGGTTCCCCGGCTCCGGGGCGCTGGCCCCGGCGGCCGTCGCGATCGCGGCGCTGCTCCACCTTGCAGCGCTCCAGCGCCCGGTCGCTCCGGTCGAGCGCGCCCGCTGGATCTACCCCACCCTCGGCGTCGCGGCCCTCGGCCTCGCCGCGCTCGCGCGAAGCCTCACGAGCGTCGGCGACGGCGCCCTGCTTGCCTGGGCCCTCGGCGTCGCGGCGCACGTCCTCGGCCTGGTGGTCGGCCACTCCGACGCCTCGGCCGCGCAGGCCGGCCCCTTCGCGCGGCGCACCCTCGCCGCCGCCGTGGGCTTCGTCGCAGGGGCGGTGGCGCTGGTCTTCGGCCCGGGCGCGCCGCTCACGGCG
>CAIOSS010000611.1 GCA_903860995.1 uncultured delta proteobacterium
CGACGCCGTCCTTCGGGTGGCCTACCTCGCGCTGGCGCCGCTCCCCCGGCGCGAGCACGAGATCACCCGCAAGGCCCGCGCCTGGCTGCTTCCGGTGAGCGTCGCGATGGTGCTGGTGGTCTTCACCCTCATGGCCGCGCAGGGGCTGCACCAGCCGTCGCTGGCGTCGCCGTGGGTGCTCGGCGCCGAGGTGGTCGGGGCCCTGGTGGTGCCCTGGCAGAAGCTCTTCGCGCGCGACGAATGAGCGGCGAATTCGAGCGCATCGCGCGCCTGAGGGACCTCTTCGGCCCGCTCCCCCCGCCCGACCTGGGCATCGGCGACGACTGCGCCGTCCTGCACGACCCGCGTCCCCTGGTGATCACCGTCGACAGCGCCGTCGAGGGCGTGCACTTCGACCGCCGCTGGCTCTCCCCCGCCGACATCGCCGCCCGCGCCGTCGAGGCCGCCGTCAGCGACCTCGCCGCCATGGGCGCCGCGCCGGGCGAGCTCCTCCTCGCGTGGTCGCTCCCCCGCGAGAGCCCCGACGACCTGGTGACAGCACTCGCCCACGGCGTGCTCCGGGTCACCCGCCGGCTGGGGATGCGCGTGGCCGGCGGCAACCTCACCGCCTCGCCCGTGCTCTCGCTCACCACCACCGCCCTGGGCCGCGCGGTGGGCCCCTCCCTCCGCCGGGACGGCGCCCGGGTCGGCGACCTCCTCGCGGTCACCGGCCACCCCGGCGCGGCCGCGGTCGGTCTCCGCGCGCTGCTGAGCCCCCGGGGCGACGAACCCACTTTTACGGACTTCGTAAACCGCTGGCGCGCCCCCGCCGCGCGGATCGCCGAGGGCCTCGCGCTGGTCGGCCGCGCCCACGCCGCCATCGACCTCTCCGACGGCCTGGCGCAGGACGCGTCACACCTCGCCGCCGCCTCGGGCTGCGCGCTGGTCCTCGACGCCGACCGCCTGCCGTGGCTGCCCGGCCAGCGCGAGGCCGCGCGGGCCCTGGGCTTCGACCCGGTCGAGCTCGCGCTCCACGGCGGCGAGGACTACGAGCTGCTCGCCAGCGGCCCCGCCGGGGCCTTCGACGCGGGCTGGACGATCATCGGCGAGGTGCGCGCGGGCGACGGGGTGCAGCTACGCCGCGGTGGCGTCACCGCGCCCGTCGAGCCCGGCGGCTGGGATCACTTCACTAACGGTCGGGGCACGCGAGGCTGAAGCGCTTGAGGGTCTTGATGACCTCGCGCCGCGGGAGGCCGAGCGCTCGGCCGATCTCCGCGATGTTGCCGTTGAGCCGCTTGTGGGTCTGCTCGACGTGGTCGCGCTCGAAGAACTCCACCAGACGGTCGCGGGCGACCGCCGGGGGCGGCGGCTTCGGGCGGGCGTTGAGCGGCATCACCAGCGCGGCGCGCGCGCGGGCGAGGCCCGACTTGGGGAGCTGCAACGGCGGCGCGTCGACCTGGAGCGCCTTGCCGATGAGCTGCCGCAGCTCGCGCACGTTGCCGGGGTAGTCGCGGGCGAGCAGCCGGTCGAAATCGTGGTTCTCGAAGTCGAGCTCGGCGCCGCAGACCTCGCGCGCGAACTGCCGCACCAGCAAAGGGATGTCTTCGGCGCGGGCCCGCAGCGGCGGCACCACGATGCGCACCGCGGCGGCGTGCGGGACGAGCTCCTTGCGGAAGCGCCCCTCGGCCCCTTCGCGGCGGATGTCGAGGTTGGAGGTGGCGATGATGCGCGCGTCGAGCACGCCCTCCTCGCGACGCTCGTAGAGGGCGAGCAGCGCGGTCTGCTCGGCCGGGGTGGCCTTGTCGATGCGGTCGACGAGCAGGGTGAAGGTGTCGGTGCGCTGCGCCAGGCTGGAGAGCGTGGGGCGCTCGTGCGAGGGGAGCCGGAAGTCGATGGACGCCATCGGCGACGCGGCGAAGCGCGAGCTCGCGTGGATGGCCCGCGCGATGAGGCTGCGGCCGGTGCCCGACTCGCCCTCGAGCACGACCGGGGCGTCGGAGGGCGCCACCCGCTCGAGCAGCGCGAAGACCGTGCGCATCGAGAGCGACTGACCCAGCACGGGGCCGAAGCTGGTGCGCTCGCTCGGGCTTACCGGAACGGGAATGTCGCCGGAGAGGAGCTGGAGGGTGCTGCGCCCGAGGCTCACCTCGGTGCCCATCGGGAGCACGCTCTGCTGGACCTTCACGGAGCCGACGAAGGTGCCGCCGTCGCTGCCGAGGTCGCGCACCCGGATGCCGCCAGCCACGAGGGCGATCTCGAGGTGGTACTTGCCGACCTGGGGGTCGCGCAGGATGAGGTCGTTGTCGGAGTGCGTGCCGACCAGCAGCGTGCCCGCTTCGAGCAGGGCCTCGCGGCCGCGGTCGGGCCCGCTGGTGACCCGCACCCGCACGCGGCGCACGAGCAGCCCTCCGCTCGCGTCGGTCATCAGGATTCCTGTGAGCGGGGCGAAGCGCAGAGGGTTG
Source organism: uncultured delta proteobacterium (assembly GCA_903860995.1). Lineage (GTDB taxonomy): Bacteria > Myxococcota_A > Polyangia > Polyangiales > SCUS01. The sequence goes on from CAIOSS010000611.1 coordinate 2,442, forward strand.
GTGGCGCGCACCCGACCCGCAGCCTTGACCTGCGGGTCAGGGTCGAGCAGCTCAGCGCCCTCCTGCGGGATCACCTTCACGTCACACCCACCATCACCACGGTTCAACGCACTCTCTCCACCTCAGGACCCGAGGGCAGAGTCACTCTCCACGCTGGAGTCTCCACCCTCGTTTGAAGCGGCACGAGACCAAGCATAGCGACGACAACTGGGGAAGGCCATCCAAAGATTTGCGGCGCCGTCCGACGGAGATTTTTGTCTCATCTGCGGGCGCGCTGCGAGGCGGCACGATTGCGATTGACAACCTCCGGCGGGCTCTCACAAGACGCGGCAGGCCGCGGGTGCGGCGCCACCGATGGGAGTCTCACCGCCGATGCCGCACGATGATCCGGGCCCGACCCACACCGACCACGCCGCGACCGGCGACGACCCTGGGCCCTGGCAGCCGCCGCCCGCGCTCGGCCACGGCGCGGGGGTGGGGCGGGTGCTGCACCTCGACGCCTTCGCGGGCATCGCGGGCGACATGATGGTGGCGGCGCTGCTCGACCTCGGTGTGCCCACCGAGGCGATCACCGGCGCCCTCGACGTGCTGCCGGTGCACGGCTACGAGCTCGCGCTGGCGCACCGCACCGACCACGGCGTGGTGGCGACGCGCTTCCTGGTGACGGTCACCGACCCGCAGCCGCACCGCACCTACCGGGACATCCGCGCGATGCTCGCCGGCGCGGCCCTCCCGCCGGGCGCGCGCGACCGCGCGCTGGCCACCTTCGCGGTGCTCGCCCGCGCCGAGGGGCGGGTGCACCGCATGGACCCCGAGGAGGTGCACTTCCACGAGGTCGGCGCCGTCGACGCGATCGTCGACGTGGTGGCCGCGTGCGCGTGCCTCGACTGGCTCGGGGCGCGGGTCAACGCCGGGCCGCTGCCGATGTCCCGAGGCTTCGTGCGAGCCGAGCACGGCGTGCTGCCGGTGCCCGCGCCCGCGGTGCTCGAGGTCCTCGCCGGGGTGCCCACGGTGGGCGCGGCGCTGCAGGGCGAGATGGTCACTCCCACCGGCGCGAGCCTGGTGCGCGCCAACGCGACGACCTTCGAGCCGTGGCCCGCGATGTCCCCGGTGGTCACGGGCTTCGGCGCCGGCACGAGGCGCTGGCCCGACCGGCCCAACCTCCTGCGCGTGGTGCTGGGCGACCCCACCGCTGAGCGCGCAGGCGAGGGCGCGCGCGGGGCGTCGACCCACCACGAGCTGCGCTGCAACCTCGACGACCTGAGCGCCGAGCTCGTGGCGGTGCTCACCGAGCGCCTCCTGCGCGACGGCGCCCTGGACGTCTGGACGACGCCCGTCGGGATGAAGAAGGGGCGGCCCGGGGTGATGGTGACCGCCCTCGTGCGCGCGCCCGACCGGGAGCGGGTGGCGGCGACGATGCTGGCCGAGAGCGGCTCGCTGGGCGTGCGCTGGAGCCCGCTCGAGCGCAGCGAGCGCCCGCGGGAGTCCGTGACGGTGGAGACGGCGTACGGCCCGGTGCCGGTGAAGGTGGCCCGGGGCGACGGGCTGCCGGCGCAGGCGCACCCCGAGCTGGAGGCCTGCCGGACCATCGCGGCGGAGCGCGGGGTGCCCGCCAGGGTGGTGGTCGCCGCGGCGCTCGGCGCCTGGTGGGCGCAGGCCCGATAGGCCAGAGTTGCTCACGGGGACGCGGGCAGGCTAGCGTCGAGGCCGCGATGCCCGCCGTCACGCCCCGGATCGTGATCACCCTGGACGACCCACAGATGCGGGCGACGGTCCATGGCTCGCTGGCGGCGGTCGGGTGGCCGCTGGTCGACGCCGACGAGGCGCTCGCCGACGACCTGGTGCACATCATCGACGCCGCCGCGCTCGCCGCCCACAACCACCAGGGAGCGCCGCTCCTCGCCATCAGCGCGGACGCCGACACCGTCGCGCAGGCCTTCGCGCTCGGCGCCGACGACGTGCTGCGGGTGCCCTTCGACGTGGGCGAGCTCGGCGCCCGGGTCGTCCGGCTGCGCCGCCGCCGCGAGCGCGACCTCGACCTGCAGCGCCGCGCACGCGACGCGCGGGTGCTCCTCGAGCTCACGCAGGCCCTCACGCTCACCACCGACGCGCGGGAGATCCTACGCATGGTGGTGCGGCGCCTCGGGGACGTGGCGGCGGTCGAGCGCTGCTCGGTGGTGCTCGCGCGCGACGATTACCAGCACGGGTATGTCGTCGCGAGCAACGACGTCCCCGGCGAGATCGACCGGCCCATCGAGCTGGGTCGCTACCCCGAGATCCAGGAGGTGCTCGCCTCCCGGCGTCCGTTGCTCATCGACGACGCGCTCACGCACCCGCTGCTCGACGCCGTGCGCGATCTGGTGAGCGGCACGCGCTTCCCGTTCCTGGCCCTCTTCCCCATCGCGCTGGAGCAGCGGGCCTTCGGGGTGCTCTTCCTGCGCGCCAGCGAGGAGCGCGGCCGCCTCGACGAGCGGGAGCAGGCCCTCTGCGAGACCGTCGCCAACGCCACCGCGGCGGCGCTGCGCAACGCGCGCGAGATCCAGCAGCTGCGGGAGGAGCGCCTCGCGGTGAGCCACGCCCGCCTCGCGGCCGAGCGCCGCCTGGAGGTGCTGGAGCCCTACGCCGACCTCTTCCTCTCCTCGGCCGACGGGATGGTGGTGGTCGACCTCCACGGCCACCCCCTCCATTCCAACCCCCGGGTGACCGAGATCTCCGGGTACAGCGCCGCCGAGGTGCGCGCGCTCAAGATGGGCGACGTGGTGGTGCCCGAAGACCGCCCACGGCTCCGGGCGCTGCGCGACGCCTTCCGCCGGCAGGAGTACCCGTCGAAGTTCGACCTGCGCGTGCGCCGCCGCGACGGCGAGGTGCGCACCCTGTCGCTCTCCACCTCCGCGGCGATGCGAGACGAGAACGCCGTGCTCGTCACGGTGCGCGACGTCACCGCCGAGCGCTCCACCGCCGCCGAGCTCGCGCGCACGCAGCGCTTCCTCACCTCGCTCATCGAGAGCTCGCCCGACGCCATCGTCGCCGCGGCCAACTCGGGCGCCGTGCTGCTGCTCAACTCCGCGGCCGAGCGCATCCTCGGGTGGCGCCGGGCCGACCTCGCCGCCGACG
>CAIOSS010000612.1 GCA_903860995.1 uncultured delta proteobacterium
AAGCTGAAGGTGCTCAACCAGGCCAAGCTCGGATGAGCACGGGCTGATGGCCGACCTGACCAGCGTCGAGGAGTTCCAGGCAGCCGTCGGGGCGGGGCAGCTGTCGGGCGTGCGGGTGGTGGGCGTGGCCCTGGAGGACGTCTCCTTCGCGGGCCTCTCCATGACCGCGGTGGCCTTCATCCGCTGCACCTTCCGCCGCTGCGACCTGGAGGGCGGCGTGCTCACCGGCGTGGCCTTCCTGGGCTGCCACTGGGAGGACTGCGCCTGGGAGGAGCTGAGCCTCCAGGGGGCCCTCTTCGCGGCCGACGAGCGCGGCGCGGCGTCGTACCTGGTGCGTACGCGCTTCCGCGGCTGGAGCGGGCACCAGGTGAGCTTCACGTCGTGCGGCTTCGAGGAGTGGGGCTTCGGCGAGTCGGGCCTCACGGGGGTGCAGTTCGACGCCTGCAGGCTGCGCGACGTGCTCTGGCTGGAGGTGACCCTGTCGGACTTCTCGTTCCGCTCGTCGAGCGTCGAGCGGGGGTATTGGGTCGGCACGCTGCTCGACACCGGGGAGTTCGCGCAGTGCGACCTGCAGGGCCTCCAGGCGCCGGGGCTCACCCTGGAGGCGACGACCTTCGACGAGGTCGAACTCGGCGGCGCCGACCTCACCGGCGCCACGCTGGCCGGGCTTTCGTTCGCGGGTGTGCGCTCGATGCCCGCGCTGCTCGACGGGGCCAACCTCGCGGGCTGCGACCTGACCGACCGCGACCTCACCGGCGCGTCGCTGCGCGGGGCCAACCTCGCCGGGGCCACGCTGGCGCGCGTCCGCTTCGACGCGGCCGACCTCGCCGGGGCCGACCTCACCGGGGCGATGGCCGCCGGTGCGTCGTTCCAGGCCGCGGTGGTGCGCGAGGCCAACTTCACCGGCGCGGTGCTCCAGGGTGCCGACCTGCGGGTGCGCGAGGCCGTCTCCACGGTGTTCTCCGGGGCCGACCTGCGCGCGAGCGACCTGCGCTACGTGCCCTTCGACGATTGCTTCTTCGACGAGACCCTCTGGACGGAGGCGCAGACCGACCACGCGGCCTTCGTGGGCTGCAACTTTGAGTCGGCCGCCCTCGAGGGCACGCGCTTCGACGGGTGCGCGCTCACCGGCTCGTCGCTCGCGGGCGTGCGGGCCGGCGGGGTGTCGTTTCGCCGGTGCGACCTCACCGACGCGGACGCCAGCGGGGCGCAGCTCGCGGGCGCGTCCTTCGCCGGGGCGAAGCTCCACGACGCGGTGCTCGTCGACGCCGACCTCACCGGCGCCGACCTCACCGGCGCGCAGCTCTACCGCAGCGACCTCGCGGGGACCGTGCTCACCGACGCGGTGCTCCTCGGGGCCGACCTCACCCGCGTGGACGCGCGCGGGCTCGCGCTGGGCTCCTGCCGGGTCGACCGGGCGACGGTCTGGCAGGGCGCCGACCTGCGCGACGCCACGGCGGCGGGGGTCGATTTCCGCGGGGCCAACCTCCGCGACTTCGACGGGCGCGGGGCCGACCTCACGGGCTGCCGCTTCGACGAGGCCACGGTCGAGGGCGCGACGCTCGACGAGGCGAAGCTGCGCGCGACCTCGTGGGTGAAGGCGAAGGCGCGCGGGGCGGAGTTCAACGGGGCCAACCTCGACGAGAGCGACCTGCGCGGGGCCGACCTGCGGGCGGCGAGCTTCGTCGGAGCGAGCGCGATGCGCGCGCTGTTCACCAAGGCCGACCTCGACCGCGCGCGGCTGGTGAAGTGCGACCTGCGCGAGGCCAACCTCTCGCTCTGCACGATGCGTTACTGCGACCTGTCGCACGCGAAGCTCGATCGCGCGGACTGCACCCACGCCGACCTCACGGGCTCGCTCCTGCACCGGATGACGGAGCTGGAGACGAAGTGGTTCGACGCGACGCTCGACCAGGTCGGGCGCACCGACCCGAAGCTCGCGGCGGGCGAGGATTTCGTCCCCACCCCGCCGCGGTAAGCCCCCCCCGCCGAGGAGGGGGGCGTCAGCTCTGGTCGTCGAAGGTCACGGTGATGCCGTGGCGGGTGCGGATCTGGCTCTGCGTGGCGTTGGCCGAGTTGACCGGCGACGCGGTCTCGAAGTTGGGCACCGACGACATGATGAGCGGCCGGTCGGGGTCGCCGTTGACGTGGATGATCGCGACCTCGGTGCCGATGTGCAGCGGAAACTGCACGCCGTAGCCGCCGCCCGAGGCGGGCTGCGCCATGCGGATCCACCGGGACGCCTTGCCGCCGGCCTTGCCCGCGAGGTCCCACGGCAGGATGACCTTGTAGCGGCCGTGCTCGTCGACGGGCACCGCGCGCACGCCGTCGCTGGCCGCGTCGACCTTGCCGTGGAT
>CAIOSS010000613.1 GCA_903860995.1 uncultured delta proteobacterium
GCCGCAGGAAGATCGGGTTGCTCACCGCGAAGGCCATGCGCCGCGGGAACACCGGCTCCAGCTCGCGACCGTGCGCCGCGACCACCACCCAGCTCCCGGCCGCGGCCACGGGCACGCGCACCGTGCCCCGGTAGCGCACCACGGGGTCGCTCGGGTCGCGCGCCGCGTCGTCGAGCGCAATGGTCGGCAGCGCCGTGCCGTCGACGAACACCTGCAGCCGGTCGGCGCGCACCCACGCCGGGGCCCGCGCGGTGATCTCCAGCCGCCCCTCCGCGCCGACGCCCATGAGCTCCTGACCGGGGCCCACGGCGCCCGCCTCGCCCGTCGCCGGGAGCGCGCGCACGTCGAGGAAGATGCCGCCCGCGATGGTCGAGCGCCCGGTGCCCACGGCCGTCGCGATGGCCGGGGGCGTCGCCGCGGCCGGGTCGCTCGTGCCCAGGAACATGCACGTGCGGGGGAAGCCCACCGGCGACGAGTCGATGTGATGGCTGTCCGACGAGCCCACCGCGAAGACCCGACGGCCCCGCGCCAGGAAGGAGAACCAGTCGGCCACGAGGTTGGGCACCTCCTCGAAGGACTTGTCGTTGAAGAACTCCACCGCGGTGAAGCCGTCGTCCCACATCGTCGGGTTGGCCGTGCCGTCGGCGTTGTTGTAGCCCGCTGCGTCGAAGTACGCGCCGGCCCGCGAGCCGCGCGGGTGGTTGATGATCAGCGTCGGGCGCTCGGGGCGGGCGCGCACGTCGGCGAAGACCGCGGGCGGCAGACGGTTGGCCCACTCGAAGTTGCCGTTGTTGATCCGCGCCGGGTCGGGCGTGAGCGGCAGCACCCCGAAGTGCCCGTAGGTGAAGGTCGTGAGCTCGATGGAGGCCACGCCGCGCACGTAGCGGGCGATGCCCATCTCCTCGATGAGGGGCTGGAAGTCCGCCACCCACTCGTGGTCGGAGCGGGCCATCACCTCGAGGCCGTCGGCCGCGCCGGAGGCCAGCTTGAGCCGCGCGTCGTCGTCCGAGTCGGGCGAGCGCGTCGTGTGGATGTGGAAGTCGCCGCACAGCACCCCCGGCGTGGTGATGACCCGGCGCAGCGAGGCGGTCACCCGCGCGGTCATGCCCGCGGTGACCGTCACCATGGTCTCCGAGAGGTCGTAGAAGGGGCCGCGCGAGACCACCACGCGGTAGGTTCCCGGCGGCGCGGGGACGGTCACCCGGCCGTCGAGGGGGAAGGCCACGTGCAGCCGGCCGAACTGCGGCACGGGCTCGCCGTGGCTCTCGGGCAGCGAGGGCGCCGTGGCCCCCACGGGGATCACCTGCACCCGCACCGGCAGCGCCGCGGCGCTCACGGCGTCGGTGGCCTCGACCGCGATGGACCCCTCCGCCGGGAGCGCCAGCGTCGCCGTGGTGGCGTCGGCGGCCACGGCCACGGCGGGCGTCGGGGCGCTGCCTCGGCGCCAGCCCACGAGGCGCACGGGCCCCGCGGGCACGCGCAGGTCGAAGCGGCCCATGGCGTCGGCGGTGCCGCGGTCGAGGTAGCGCGCGCCGTCCATCGAGGTGACGTGCACCCGCGCCCCGGGGACGGGCTGTCCTGCCGCGTCGGTGATCGTCCCGGTGAGCGGGCGGAGGGCGGTGTTGCTCGACGCCGCGATGGTGCGCTGGAGCCCGTCGAGGCCGGGGCCGCCGAGGGCGATGCGGCCGTAGTGCACCCGCGTCTGGCTGCACGGGGGGAAGGTGATCGCCGGCGCGCTGAACATGTCGAAGCCGGACACGGACAGCAGCGGCGTGAGGGGGCCGCGCGCCGCGGGGAGCATCCACGCCCAGCTCGTGGCGCGGTCGTCGACCCAGCCCACGAGCGAGGTGGCGCTCATCGCCCCGGTGCCCTCCATGAAGCCCCGCTCGGGCACGAAGCGCCCCATGCGGCCGCCCTGGAAGAAGCCGTTGAGCACCGTGCGCGCGATGGTGGTGCCCAGCCGCGGCACGTCGAAGGTGATGTAGACCTCCGCCACGTCGCTCTCGCCGCGCAGCTCGTAGTCGATCGCCACGTTGATGTCGCCGTAGTCCGCCGGCGCGATGGCGTACCCGAACTCGTTGAGGAAGGGGATCGGCCGCAGCGGCCCGGTGGCGCGCACCACCGCGGGCATCCCGTCGCGCCCGTCGTGCTTCACCGTCACCGACTCGGCCTGCATCGTGAAGCGCCCGAGGCCGATGACCAGCTCGCCGAAGTCCCCGGCGTCGACGAGGCGCCCGTCGCGCACCGTCGCCACCCCTACGGGCATGCCGCCCCAGGGGTTGTAGCCCGAGGTCGGGCGCGCCGACTCGATGAGCAGCGCCACGCGGC
>CAIOSS010000614.1 GCA_903860995.1 uncultured delta proteobacterium
ACCTACCTGCCGCCCGACGTCGAGCGCGTGTCGCTGCACGCGCTCGCCCGCGCCGACCTCGCGGCCGCCACCCGCGACGTGCGCTCCCTCCAGCGCGGGGGCGCGCCGCGCGGCTTCGTGGAGTTCACCGCGCTGCCGGTGCTGCTCGCCCGCGAGACCCTCGACCTGCTGGAGCGCGACGGCCCCGGCGCGAAGCTCCCCCGGGAGCGTGTGATAGGCCTCGCGCTGGCGCTCGACCGCCGCCTCGACGCGGGCGAAGCCGCCCTGGAGCCGGCGTGAGCGACGAGCGGCTGCACCGATCGCACGGCACCGGGCTCTTCGCGCCGGAGCAGTTTCGCGCGCTGGGCGAGGGGTGCGTGTTCGAGCCCGGGGTGATGGTCTTCCACCCCGAGAACATCTCCCTCGGGCGCAACGTGTACGTGGGCCACCAGGCCATCCTGAAGGGCTACTACCGCAACGAGATGACCATCGGCGACCAGACCTGGATCGGCCAGCAATGCTTCTTCCACAGCGCCGGCGGGCTCACCATCGGGGCGCGCGTGGGCATCGGTCCCGGGGTGAAGATCATCACGTCGGTGCACGCCGAGGCGGGCCGCGCGGTGCCGGTGCTCTTCTCGCCCGTGGAGATGGCCGCGGTGGTGATCGAGGACGACAGCGACCTCGGGGTCCACAGCGTGATCCTGCCGGGGGTGCGGGTGGGCCGCGGCGCGGTGGTGGGCGCCGGGGCGGTGGTGACCGAGGACGTGCCGGCCTACGCCGTGGTGGCGGGCGTGCCGGCGCGCGTGCTGAGGATGCGGCCGTGAGGGTCGAGCGCGTCGCGGTGGTGGTGTTCGCCTTCCACGAGGTGGAGAACGTGCCGACGGTGCTGCGGGAGATCCACGCGTGGCTGCGCGCGAAGGGCCCGGAGCACGAGCTGATCTTCGTCGACGACGGGAGCACCGACGGCACGCTGGCGTCGGCGCGCGAGGTGCTCGCGGGCGACCCCTACGCGACGGCCTTCTCGCTCGGCGCCAACCGGGGCATCGGCGGGGCGCTCAAGGCGGGCGTGACCAGCGCGTCGGCCCCGTGGGTGACCTTCCTGCCCTGCGACGGGCAGATCCCGCCGGGCGAGCTCGACGTGCTGCTCGCCGAGGCCGAGCGCTCGGACAGCGACGTGGTGTTCTCGGTGTACCGCGACCGCGACGACGGATGGCTACGGAAGGTGTTCTCCGCGGGGGTGCGAGGGATGATCCGCGCGGTGCACGGGGTGACCATGCGCTCCGACGGGCCGTACCTCTTCCGCCGCGAGCTCTTCAGCGCGCGCGAGCTCGCGCCCGACACCTTCTTCCTCAACTTCGAGTTCCCCATCCGGGCGATGCAGCGGCGGGTGCGCTCGTCGGTGGTGACCATCGAGTGCGTGCCGCGCCGGGCGGGCCAGAGCAAGAGCGCCGGCTGGCGCACCGTGTACCGGGTGGGCCGCGACCTGCTCGACCTCAAGCGCCGGCAGCTCCGCGGACGCTGAGCCCGCCGTTGGGGGGCCCCAGGGCGATTGTGCACCCCGGTTGACACCCCCGGCCGCGAACGGCGTCCCACGCGCTGGGGCGTGAAGGGTGCTACAGAGCCGGAGATCACGCGGTGCGTGGCGCTGGCCCGCCCCGTGCGTCGCGCTCGCGGAGAGGATGATCAAGACACCATGAAGACCTTTCCCCAACCGATGATTCTGGTCGGGTCGCTGGCGCTCCTGGCGGGCTGCGCGAGCGACGCGCTCAACGTGCAGGGCTCCGCGGTGCTCACGTCCACGGTCGCGGGCCAGACCCCGACGCGGATGGGCTTCGACTTCACCGCCCGCGTCACGGCCCTCGAGGCGGGCTCCGGGTTCACCGGGAGCTGCGCCCGCATCGCCAACCGCTGGGAGGTGCAGATCGCCCGCGAGTCGCCCGGGGCCGCGGAGTTCAAGCGCTTCACCCTGAGCATCCCGGTGCCCTCGGGGCTCACCCGCGAGAGCCCCACGGCGACCTTCGTGGTGGGCGACTCGACCTTCACCGCCAGCGGCACCTGCGTCGACACCACCACCACCGTCAGCGACGGGCTGCACGTCGTCACGCGCTGCACCGGCGTGCGCGCCCCCGGCGACAGCCGGGTGATCGAGGCCGACCTCAACCTCGTCCTCACGCACTGCGCCCTGGAGTGACCCGGCGGGCCTTCGCGCTCGGCGCCGTGCCCGCGGCGCTCTGGTTCACCTTCTACGCCGCCCCCTCGGTCGCCTACCGCGACGCGGGCGAGCTCACCGCCGCCGCTTTCCTGCTCGACGTCGCCCACCCGACGGGCTTCCCCGTCGACGTGCTCCTGGTTCGCCTCGCGATGCTCATACCCATCGGCGACGCGGCCTTTCGCGCCAACCTCGCCGTCGGGGCGCTCATGGCCCTGGCCTGCGGGTGCGCCTCGGCGCTCGCCCACCGGCTCCTGCCGGCGCTCGCGCCCCCCACCCGCCTCGCGCTCTCGGCGCTGCCCGCGGCGGCCCTCATGGCCTCGTCGACGGTGCTGCGCGCCGCGACGGCGATGGAGGTCTACGCGGGCTCGCTGCTGGTCACCCTCGCCGCCCTCACGCTCACCGAGGGGCGCGCGCCCGTCGCCGCGCGGCGTCGCCTCGCGGGGCTCGCGCTCGGCCTCACGCTCGCGATGCACGTCACGACCCGCGCCGCGGCGCTGCTCGCG
>CAIOSS010000615.1 GCA_903860995.1 uncultured delta proteobacterium
CCAGCCCCCTCTCCATGAATGGAGAGGGGGAAAGATCGGTAATTCAAGCGATTTCGTCTCGCTCTGGCCCCCTCTCCATTCATGGAGAGGGGGTTGGGGGTGAGGTCTCGCATCAGACCCATCGGGCCACCGCTCTAACGCCGATGGCCCCGAGGGGCGTGTCGCGCGCGGTCTCCCAGCGCATCCACGCCGAGGCCGTCAGCCGATAGCTGGTGATCCCCTGGAACGCGAGGCTCACCACCGCGGCTGCGAGGTGCCTTCCCCAACGTGAGCGTGTCATCGATGGATGCCTCCGGACAGGGCCCTTTGCAGCGCCCGTGCCGTGCGACGGGACTTGGGCGTACGATCGCCGACGATGCGTCTCTCCCCGCGGCTCCCGGTGCTCTCCCTCGTCGCCCTCCTGGGATCGGGCTGCGGCTTGCTGATCGAGCCCTCGATTCCATACGACCCTTCGCCCGACGCGGGCGCCGCGCTCGACGCCCCGACGGACGACCGCATCGACGCCGCCGCGGACCTCCCCCTCGTCGACACCTCCCCAGAGGTCGGGTTCGACGCCCCGGTGGACGCCGGGACCGATGCCCCGGAAGACGCCGGGATGGATGTCGGGATGGACGTCCCGCGCGATGTCGGGATGGATGTGGTCTTTGATCTCGGGCGCGATGTCGGGATGGATATCGGCTTCGATGTCGGGACGGACATCCCCCGCGACGTTCCGCCCGACGTCCGCGACGCGTCCACGGTCGACGTGATGCAGTGCCCGCCGGGGCGACCGATCCTGCGTGGGCCCTGGTCGGGGGCGATGGTCCGCAGCGCCCGTCCCCGCTTGCGCTTCGAGGTGGGCGCCTGCGGCGGCGTGCTGCAGATCAGCCGCGACCGTGCCTTCTCCCGCATCGACCAGACCCTCTCCCTGGCGCCCTCCGCCACCAGCGCGACGCCCATGGCGCTGACCCGCGGCGTGCCGTGGTTCTGGCGGGTGCACATCCCCTCGGTCGCCGACCCGACGCTCTCCACCTCCGCGGTCAACGAGCTCCGCGTCGTGCACGACGTGCTCCTCCCCGGCGCGCGCGTCGAAGGGGTCTTCGGCACCCTCCCCGACGGCGACGGCGACGGCATCCCCGACCTCGTCCTCGGCGCCCCCGCGCAGGAGTCCCCCGACGGCGCCGGGGTCGCCACCGGGCACGTCTACGTCCTCCCGGGCGGCAGCGGGCTCGCGGGCGCCTCGCTCGCCGACGCGCAGGTGCTGTCCCCTGGCAGCGCGGGCGACCCCGGGTCGCGCGCCACCTACGGCGCCCGCATCACGGGCGGCGACGTCAACGGCGACGGCTTCCCCGACCTCGTCGTGGCCTCCCGCGGTCCCCGGGTGTTCGTCCACTTCGGATCGTCGTCGGGCTTCTCACCCACCCCCTCGACCACGGTCACCCTCCCGCAGTCGGCGGTGCTGCCTCTCGTCCCTGCGGTCGCGGGCATCGGGGACTTCGACCGCGACGGGTTCTGCGACATGGTGGTCGGCGTCGCGCGCCTGATGGGTCAGCGCCGCGGCAACCTCATTCGATATCGCGGCGCGCCCACGGGGCTGGAATTCGTCGCCGCGGAGACCGACTCCCGGGACAACGTGTTCCTGGGCTTCGCGGTGGCGCCCGCGGGAGACGTCGACAGCGACGGCTACGGCGACTTCGTGGTCGGCAACACCGGCGTCACGTCCGAGGGCGCGACCGTCGGCGAGGTGCGGGTGCGGCCGAGCTCCGACGGGGCGTACACGCTGCTCCAGCCGACGGGCGCGGACTTCGCGCCGGACTTCGGCCGCTACGTCTCTGCCGGCGGGGACATCGACGGCGACGGGCTCGGCGACGTGATCGTGGGGCAGGGGACCAACCCCGTGCTCTGGACCGCCGGGACGAGCGGGTCGCGCGCCCTCGCGTCGCCCATCGACGCGGCCCACGGCACCGTCGGGACGCTTCTCACGCCCGTCGGGGACGTCAACGCCGACGGCCGCGACGACCTCGTTCGCTGGATGCCCGGGAGCTCGTCGGCGGTGGTCCGCGGCGGGCTGATCCCGCTCATCGAGACGCCCATCACGGACCCCGCGGTGACGGGCGCCACGCTCGTCCAGGTGGCCGGCGCGGGCGACCTCGACAACGACGGCCGCGACGACGTGGTGACC
>CAIOSS010000616.1 GCA_903860995.1 uncultured delta proteobacterium
CCCCGGCGGGCGCGACGGCGCCGGGCGCGTGGAGGCGGTGGGGCGCCGGGCTCGCGCTGGCGCTGGTGCCGTGGGGCCTGCGCCGTCGGCGACGCGCCCGTAGTTGACGCCGGCGTCCCCGGTCGGGTCCGATGGGGGGTCTATGACCCCACGACGATCGCGCGGCTGGTGGATGCTCGGACTGGTCGTCGCGGGCTGCGAGCAGGCCCCGGTCGCCGTCCACGACGCCGCGGTCGACCCCGGCCTCGCCGACGCGCCCGACGGCGGCGCCCTCGACGCCCCGAAGGCCTCCGTCGATGTTCCGCCCGTCACGGTCGACGCCCCCACGATGGACGCGCCCGCCCCCGTCGACGCCCCGCCCACCGTCGACGTGGTGGACGTGCCCGCCATCCCCGAAGACCGCGGTCCCCCTCCGGCCGCGTGCGAGCCCGCGTCGCTCGTCGACCTCAACGCCATGGCCTCCCGCGACGGTGGCCTCGTTCGCTACGTCGGCACCACCGCGGTCGCCCCCCGCGCGCCCTCCCTTCGGGCCACCTGCGTGGGCGCCGACGGCATGGGCGAGGCCGTCCACCAGGTGGTGCACCGGTACGTCCCATCGGTCACCGGCCGGCTGCGGGTGAGCCTCGACGACGAGTCCACCAGCGCGACCTTCGACACGGTGCTCTTCGCCCAGCGCGAGTGCTTCTCGCTGCGCGCGGGCGAGCAGCCCCTCGAGTGCAACGACGACGTCGAGGCCACCGCCGCGATGCGCCCGAGCGCCTCGTCCCTGCTCACGCCGCGGGTCGTCGCGGGGGCGCCCGTGTACCTCGTGGTCGCGGGATACCCCCGCAGCGCCGACGACCCGCTGCGCCCGCAGGGGGCCTACGCGCTCTCGGTCACCGAGCTCCCCGAGGTGGGCCTCGGGATGGTGTGCGACCTCTCCGGGCGCACCAACACCTGCACCCCCGGCAACAGCTGCGTGGACGGCGGCACCGGGTCGCCGCCCACCTGCGCGACCGACGGCTTCCCGGACACCCGCTGCCGCACCGACGGGTCGGACGAGTGCAACACCGGGCTCCGATGCTTCATGGAGTTCTGCCGTCGCACCCTCGCGCTCGGTGCGGTGTGCGGCGGCGCGGCGGGGGTGTGCCCCGAGGAGTCGAGCTGCCAGTGGGTCGACGGCGCCAACCGCTGCGTGCGCACCGGGGCCCGCGGGTCGGACTGCCGCGACGACGCCCCGCGCTGCGACACAGGACTCTCGTGCGTGCACACCCGCTTCGGCGACCACTGCCGCCCCACCGTGGCCGCGGCCGGGCGCTGCGACCCGTGGGGCTTCCGCGACGCCTGCGCCACGGGGTTCGCCTGCGGGCTGAGCCCCGCCGGGGCGCTCGGAACCTGCGTGACCCCGGGCACCGTCGCGGGCGCGGCGTGTCGACCCGGCGCGACCGCCCGCTGCGACGCGGGCCTGGAGTGCCGCCTGTCGCCCGACGGCGAGAACGAGGTCTGCGTGCGGGCCGTGGCCCCCGCCGGCCGTTGTGATCCGCTCGACGGCACCACCATCTGCTCGATGGACACCGACTGCGCCCCCGACGGCGCCGACGGCGTGTGCGCGGCCCCGGGCGCGGCCCCGGGCGCCCACTGCCGCGGCAGCGCGCCACGCTGCGACGCGGGGCTGACCTGCTCCGTCAACGAGGGGGACGGGCGCTGCCTGCGCGCCGTGGCGACCGGCGGGGCGTGCGACCTGAGGTACCACTCCACCCGCTGCGCCGACGGCGGGTGCGTGGCGCAGAGCGCGACGGCGGCCGCCTGCGGAATGGCCGTGGCGGAGGTCGAGCCCAACGACGGCCCCGTGGCGGGCACCGTGCTCGCGGGCGCGGCGGGGGTCATGGTGGGCGCCCTCGGGGGGACGGACCTGCGCGACTGCATCCGGGTCACGGTGCCCGAAGGGGCGTCGCTGGTGGCCGAGACCTTCACGGGCGACGAGCGGGTGTGCGCTCGCTCGGGGGGCGATCCCTCGCTGGCGGTGTACGCCCCGTCGGGGGTGGAGATCGTGGCGGAGGACGACAGCCCGCGGCGGGGGCTGTGCACGACCATCGCGCCGTGGACCCACCCGCAGGCGACGGGGCTGACGGCGGGCAGCTACGCGGTGTGCGTCGGACGCGGGGAATCCCCGGTGTCGCGCTATCGGCTGATGGTGTCAGTGTACCGATGAGATCGGGTCGGTCGCTTGTGTAGGGGGCTACGGCTCCGCTACGGTGCCGCCCATGAAGAGGGTCTTGCTTTGCGCCGTGCTCGTCGGCGCTTGTTCGTCTCGCGGCGGCGATGGGTTGAGCTTCGACTCGGGCGTGTCGGTCGATCGCGGCGGTGTGGTGCTCGACGCGCCCGCGGTCGACGTGCCGGTGAAGCTCCCTGATGTGCCGACGGTGGACACGGGCTCTCCGGAAGACGCTCCCCCGCCCGTCGACGCGGGCTTTCCGGAGGACCTCCCCCAGGTGGTGGACGTTCCGCCGCCGATGGACCTCGGGCCGCCGTGCCGCTCCGACCGCGACTGCAGCGCGGCGGGCCTGGTGTGCGACGTCCCGCGCGGCGCCTGCGTGGAGTGCGTCCGCACGGAGGACTGCCTCGTCACCGGCCAGACCTGCGCGTCCAACCGCTGCGTGGCGGGCTTCGACGCGGGCCCGCCCGTCGACCGCGGCACGCCCACGGACACCGGGGTGCCCCGCGACGTGGGCGCCGGCGCGACGCTTCTGACGGGGCTCGGCGGCCCCATCGGCTTCGGTCCGATCACGAACTGCATCGGGCCGAGCGACGACGGGAGCTACGTCGACACCACGGTCGACGCTGGCGGCGGCACGTCCACCGGGACGTCGATCTCCATGGGCAGCGCCTTCGGCGCGGGGCTGCTGATGCGCGGTCAGCGCTACCCGGCGTTCTACCTCAACACCAACGGCAACATCACCTTCGGGGGCCCGCTCGCGGGCTACTCGCCCAACCCCTTCCCCCGGGCGCTCACCGCGTCGCCGCTGCCGCTCATCGCGCCGTGGTGGGCCGACGTCGACACCCGCGGCGGGGGGCAGCCGTCGACCAACCACGTATGCTACGTGTCGGGCACCGACCGCTTCGTGGCGACCTGGTACCGGGTCGGGTACTACGCCTCGCGCACCGACCGGCTGAACTCCTTCCAGCTCATCGTGACCCCGGTGGGGACGGCGGGGGACTTCGACGTGGAGTTCCGCTACTCGCGCTGCGAGTGGACCACCGGCGACGCCTCGGGCGGCGCGGGCGGCGTGGGTGGCACGCCCGCGCAGGCAGGCATGGACCTCGGCGACGGGGTCAACAGCGTCACGCTGCCGGGCTCGCTCGCGGCCAACGTCGTGAACCTCTGCGGCACCTCCAACATCGGCGTCCCCGGCGTGTGGCGCATCCAGGTGCGCTCGGGGGTCGCGCGCCTCGGGACTTGAAACCCGGTCGAGCGCGTCGGCGCCGACCGGCATCGGGTAGATCGCTTCTTCAACAAACAAAGCGGTGAGGACAATGGCGGGTAATCCAGGTGGTGGTTGGGGTGGCGGTCCGTTCGGTCCGCCGGGTGGTGGTCAGCCGCCGGGTGGCTTCGGCCCGCCGGGTGGCGGTCAGCCGCCGGGTGGCTTCGGCCCGCCGGGTGGCGG
>CAIOSS010000617.1 GCA_903860995.1 uncultured delta proteobacterium
CTCCGCCCGGCGCGCGGGCGCGTCGAGGAGCGCGCGCACCTGCGCGTGGAGGGCCGCGGGGTCGCCCGGCGCGAGGGCCGCGGCGCCACCGGAGGGGACGATCTCCGCGGCGGCCGTGGTCGACGAGACCACCACCGGGACGCGCAGCGCGAGGGACTCCAGCAGCACCAGGGGGAGGTCCATCTTGGCGTGCAGGGTGTCGACGACCAGGGTCGTGACGGCGGCGCCCGCCACGACGGCGTGGATGTCGGCGATCTCGCCGAGGAAGCGCACCTTCGCCCGGCGCGCTTCGGCGAGGGCCGTGAGCGCGGCGAGGGCCTCGTGGGCGCGGGCCGTCTTCGGGCGGGCGGCGATCACCCAGGTGAGCCCGCCGTCATCGAGCGCGGCGGCCTCGATGAAGGTGCGGGCCCCGTCGGAGTGCTCCAGGTCGCCAGGGTAGAGCGCGTAGGGGCCGACGAGCTCGTGCTGTCGGAGGGCGGCGGCCATCGCGTCGGACGACACCGTCACCGGCGCGAGCGCCGGGGGGATGATCCGCGCGCGCACGCCGGCGGCGGCGAGTCGGCGGGCGGAGTGTTCGCTGAGGGCGATGACGGCGTCGGCGAAGAGCAGCGGGGCGACGCGCTCGAGGTCGTCGGGCGCGCTCGCGATGGTGTGCACCGCGGGGACGCGGCGGAGGGCGCGGGCCACGGCGCCTGCGCGCAGGGTCAGGGGGTTGGGGGCGAAGAAGAAATGCCAGAGGTCGACCGCCGGGCCGGCGAGGAGCCGGGCGAAGACGCGCGCGTTGGCGAGGCGGCTCGGGGCGTACGCGCCCGCCGCGGTGTACACGGGCTCGCACACCACCCCGGGGAGCGACGCGCCCGCGGGCACCATCACCCGCGGGCGGTAACGCCGGAGGGCGCCCGCGAGGTCGCGCACGAGGTTCTTGTTGGAGTCCGTCCACGGGGGGGCGATGGGCTTGGAGACGAGGAGCACGTCGCGCATGGCGGGGGGGTCGGTAGCACACATCGCGCGCCCGTTGACGCCCGGGACGGCGCGCTCGTAGCGTCCCGCCGGAGGTTCATGGACGAGAAGAAGACCGAGAGCGAAGCGTCGGAGCCGGAGCGGTCAGGGCTGCTCGAGCGCTTCGTCAAGAAGGGCATCGAGTCGGGCATCGACGCCATCAGCCGCAGCGAGGACACGGTGCGGTCCTTCGTCGAGAAGACCCGGCTGCCGAAGGAGGTGGCGCATGCCCTGCTCGACCAGGTCGACGAGACCAAGAAGGGGATCTACTCGGTCGTCGCCAAGGAGATCCGCGACTTCCTGACGAGCACCAGCTTCGCCTCCGACATGAAGAAGGTGCTCACGGGCCTCGCCTTCGAGGTGAAGATGGAGGTGCGCTTCAAGAGCGTGGAGGACGAGAACGGCGAAGGCACCGTGCGCCCCGACGTGCAGGCACGCACCCGCATCAAGAGCACCCACTCCAAGAAGCCCCCCGCCCCGCCCGAGGGGGGCGGCGGCGGAGAGGGCGGCGCGTAGGGGGGATCAGGCCGGGAGGGCGTCGAGGTCGGCGAGGTTCACCCGCGCCGACAGCAGTCCGAAGGACACCTTCGCGCCGCGCACGTCGCGCTCGACGATGGCGCCCACCTTCCCCGCGAAGGGGCCGGACTTCACCTGGACCCGCACGCCGGGCTGGAGCGCAGCGTCGGGGTTTACCATCACAGGTAAAATGATCTTGGCGACGGGGGCTTCGGTGCGCGCGACCGGCGGGGCCGCCCGGGGGCTGTGCGGCGCGGCGGGCGCGGGGTGCAGGGCGGGGCGCACGTCGGGCGCTGCGCTCACCGCGCGGGTGAACGCGGGGCGCGGACGGTCCATCGCCGCGAGGCGCTCGCGGGTCTCCACGGCGGCGAGGTCTCGGCGACGGGCGATCTCGGCGTCGTGGCGGGTCTGCCACTCGGAGTCGCGTACGGCGGCTTCGAGGGCGTGGGCGGCCCGCTCGGCCTGGGCCTCGGCGAGCGCGCGGTCGACCGCGAGGAGGTCGTTGTCGCGCGACCACGCGACGAGGCGGTAGATGGGCACCAGCGCGCGGAAGGCCGCGAGGATGGGCTCTTCGAGCGCGCCGGCCTGGTCGAGCACCACCGCGCGGGACAGCGGCCAGCCGACGGACCACCACTGCGAGGGGCGCGACCAGGCGGCGAGGGCCTCGTCGAGGGTGGCGTCGGTGACGTCGCGCACGGACACCCGGGCGGCGTCAGTCACTCCGAGGACGAAGTCCTCGGGCAGCGCGCGCAGGGCTGCGACGAGGGCGGCGCGGCCCTCGGGCGAGGCGCAGCGGGCCCGGAGGTTGCGCGCGTCGACCCACGCGTCGCCGTGGATGCGGAGCGAGACCTCGACCCCGTCGCCGTCGACGTGGAGCGCGAGGAAGGCGTGGCGGAAGAAGGGCGTCGGGTCGCTGAGGGTCGCCTGGAGCGAGCGGCCGTCGTCGAGGAGCGCCTCGAGCGCGCGGCGCGCGGCGGCGTCGCGCCACAGGAAGACCCACTGCGCGGTGACGGAGCGCTTGTTCCAGAGCGAGGGGTGCTCGTCGCTGGCGCGCAGCTCGAGCGCGACGCCGAGCGCCGTGGCGTCGGCCTGCATCACGCGACCGAGCGCCATGGCCTTCTCCCTCGCGTCCAGGCGCGGTCGGTTGAAGGCGTTGGAGCTGGCCCTTGGGGGCGCGTAGGCGTCGAACTCCGACGCGCTGAAACCCTGGAAACTCACGCGGTATCTCCTCGGCCGCGAACATACGCGCCGTGCCGTGCAGGTCAACGCGTTCGTCGGTTGCCGGCCGCGCCGCCCCTCCCCTACGTTTCGCGCCATGGATACGTCCGACGGCTCTCGCATCGTCCGCGCGCCCCGCGGCGCCTCGCTCTCCTGTCGGGGATGGCCCCAGGAAGCGGCGCTTCGCATGCTGATGAACAACCTCGACCCCGACGTGGCCGAGCGCCCGGCGGACTTCGTCGTCTACGGCGGAACGGGAAAGGCGGCGCGCAGCTGGGCCGCCTTCGACGTGATCGTGCGCGAGCTGCGCGACCTCGGGGGCGACGAGACCCTGCTTATCCAGTCGGGTAAGGCCGTCGGGCGCTTTCGCACGCACGAGGACGCGCCGCGGGTTCTCCTCGCCAACTCCCTGCTCGTGCCGAAGTGGGCGACCTGGGAGCACTTCCGTCGGCTCGAAGCCCAGGGGCTGATCATGTACGGCCAGATGACCGCCGGGAGCTGGATCTACATCGGCACGCAGGGGATCCTCCAGGGCACCTACGAGACCTTCGCCGAGGCCGCGCGGCAGCACTTCGACGACTCGTGGCGCGGGCGCTGGATCCTCACCGCGGGCCTCGGGGGGATGGGCGGCGCGCAGCCCCTCGCGGCCACGATGAACCACGCCTGCTGCCTCGCGGTGGAGGTCGACCCGGCGCGCGTTCAGCGGCGCCTCGAGACCCGCTACGTCGACCGCGCGACGGCCTCGCTCGACGAGGCGCTCGGGTGGATCCGCGACGCCTGCGCGTCCGGCGAGGTGGTCTCCGTGGGCCTGGTGGGCAACGCCGCGGAGGTCTACCCCGAGCTGGTGCGCCGCAACGCGCTGCCCGACTTCGTGACCGAGCAGACCTCGGCGCACGACCCGCTCCACGGCTACGTCCCGCCGGGGCTCACGCTCGCCGACGCGGCGGCGCTGCGGGCGGCCGACCCCGACGGGTACGTAACCCGCGCGCGGGAGGGCATGGCGGTGGAGATCCGCGCGATGCGCGACATGCAGCGCGCGGGGGTGATCGCCTGCGACTACGGAAACAACATCCGGGCCGAGGCGCAGCTCGCCGGGGCGCACGACGCCTTCGAGATCCCGGGCTTCATCCCGCAGTACATTCGTCCCCAGTTCTGCGTGGGGCGCGGCCCCTTCCGGTGGGTGGCGCTCTCGGGCGACCCCGAGGACATCGCCGTCACCGACCGCGCGGTGCTCGAGGCCGTGCCCGACGACCCCTCGCTGCGCCAGTGGATCAAGCTCGCCTCCGAGCGGGTGGCGTACCAGGGCCTGCCCGCGCGCATCTGCTGGCTGGGCTACGGTGACCGCGCGAAGGTGGGCCTCGTGTTCAACGACCTGGTGCGCACCGGGAAGGTGAAGGCGCCCATCGTGATCGGGCGCGACCACCTGGACTGCGGCTCGGTGGCGTCGCCGCACCGCGAGACCGAGGCCATGCTCGACGGCTCGGACGCGATCGCCGACTGGCCGATCCTCAACGCGCTCATCAACTGCGCGGCGGGGGCGTCGTGGGTCAGCGTGCACCACGGCGGCGGCGTGGGCATCGGCAACAGCATCCACGCGGGCATGGTGGTGGTGGCCGACGGCACCGACGGGGCCGCGCGGCGCCTCGAGCGGGTGCTCACCAGCGACCCGGGGATGGGGGTGATCCGCCACGCCGACGCGGGCTACGAGCGCGCGGTGGACTTCGCCGCCGAGCGCGGCGTGCGGGTCCCTCACCGGGCGGGGTGAGGCAGTGAGGGTCGCGGCCAACCTGCTGCTGCGCCACGCGCGGGAGCTGCTCACCTGCGCGGGGCGACTCCCCCCCAGCGCGGCGCGGGCGGACTTCGACCCGGCGCCGCTCGGGCTCATCGAGGACGGCGCGGTGGCCATCGCCGACGACCGCATCGTCGCGGTGGGCCGCACCGCGGAGGTCGAGCGGGCGGTGAGCCTGACGGCGGGCGCCACGGTGATCGACGTCGGCGACGCGATGCTCACGCCGGGCCTCGTCGACGCGCACACGCACGCGCTCTTTGTGGGGCACCGCGCCGGGGAGTTCTCGCTCCGGGTGCAGGGGGCGGGGTACGCGGAGATCGCCGCGAGGGGCGGCGGCATCGCGGCGAGCGTGAAGGCGCTGCGGGCGGCCTCGGACGAGGCCCTGGGAACGACGCTGGCGAGGCGCCTCGACGCGATGACCCGCTTCGGCACGACGACCGTCGAGGTGAAGTCGGGCTACGCGCTCGAGACAGGCCACGAGCTGCGATCGCTGAGGGTGGTGCGCTCGATGGGCGAGCGGGTGGTGCCGACCTTCCTCGGGCTCCACGCGGTTCCGCCGGAGCTCCGGGGGACGGACGACGGGCGGGCGCGCTACCTCGCGACGGTGGCGGGACGGATGCTCGACGCGGTGGTGCGCGGGGGCGACGCGCGCTTCATCGACGCGTACATCGACGGGCCGGGCTTCAGCGTGGCAGAGTGCGCGCCGACGCTGGAGCGCGCGAGGGCGCTGGGGCTGCGCGCCCGGCTGCACGTGGGCCAGTTCGAGGACGTGGGCGGGGCCGAGCTCGCGGCGGCGCTGGGCGCGGCGAGCGCGGACCACCTGGAGCACGTGGGCGACGCGGGGCTGCGCGCGATGGCGGCGGCGGGCGTGACCGCGGTGCTGCTGCCAGGTGCGGCGTTCTCCCTGGGCCAGGCGATGCCCGATGCGCGGCGGATGCGGGCGCTGGGGGTGACGGTGGTCCTCGCGACGGACGACAACCCGGGGACGAGTCACTGCGACGCGCTGCCGTGGATGGCGGCCTTTGGGGTGCGCCAGATGGGGCTGTCGACCGTGGAGGCGTGGTTCGCCATCACGGCCGCGGCGGCGGAGTGCCTCGACCTGCCCGACCGGGGGCGGCTGGTGCCCGGAGGGCGGGCAGACGTCGCGGTGCTCGACCTCCCGAGCTGGGAGGCGCTGCCGTACGTACTGGGGAGCCCGCGGGCCCTCGCGACGGTGTCGGGGGGCGTGCTGCGGGAGTGGGCCTGAGCCGGGTCAGCGGCTGTCGCGGGGCGCGATTGAGCGTATCTCTGCGCACCGATGGCAGCGGCCCAGTTTGAACCCGGCGCAACCTTCGCCCACGACTTCCGCGTCGTGCGCCCGCTCGACGAGGGGGGCACCGTGTTCGAGCACGTCGGGCACGCCCTCGCCGCCGCGCACGCCGCGGGCATCGTGCACCGCGACATCAAGCCCGAGAACACGACGAGGTCCACGCCGTGGCGCTCTTCCGCCGGGCCTGCGCGCGCCGCGACCACGGGGGTTGCGACAACCTCGCGAGGCTGTGCCGCGACGGCGTAACCGGCGCCTGCGCCCCACGCTGACACCCCCCCCGGGGCGACGCTACGCGGCGGCGAGCGATCGGGCGCGGAGCCCGCTGTAGACGGGGATGAGCGCGACGGTGATAAGCACGGAGATGAGCTGCGAGGTGCTGAGCCCGAGGAGGCCCCCGCGGTCGTCGTTGCGGAGGATCTCCACTGCGAAGCGCAGAATCGAATAGCTCGCGAGGAAGAAGACGAAGACCTGCCCGTCGAAGCGCTTGCGAGGCGCGATGCCGTAATAGCCGATGGCGGCGATGGCGAGCGAGCCCACGGCCTCGTAGAGCTGCGTCGGGTGCACCGGGAGCGCGGCCATCGCCTCGCTGGCCAGGCGGTGCGCGCGAAACTGCGCCTCGCTGGCGGGCGAGTACCGCGGAAACCACGCGGCCCACGGGTGCTCGCAGGGGACGCCGAAGCAGCAGCCCGCCAGGAAGCAGCCCATGCGGCCCCAGGCGAGGCCGAGGGCCACGGCGAAGCCCGCCATGTCGGCGGCCTTCCAGAAGGGGAAGCGCTCGCGGCGGAGGAAGTACACCGCGTACCCGGTCGCGCCGATGAGGCCGCCGTAGTAGGTGAGCCCGCCCGCCCAGAAGGCCGCCCACGCGAAGCAGTTGGCCTCCTTCGGGTGGCAGACGCCCTGCGCGGCGTCCCAGATGCCGTTGACCGAGCTGTGGAGGCAGTGCTCGCGGGTGATGCGCCAGGAGACCCTCGCGGGGTCGGTGCAGAGGTGCACGTAGTCCCAGAAGTACCCGTCGGCGATGACGTGCAGGAGGCGCGAGCCGATGACCCCGGCGACCACCATCGCGAGCCCGAGGTCGATGATGACCTCGCGGTCGTGGCCGAGGCGTCCCACCCAGCGGGCGCCGATGAGGGTCGCCAGCGCGAAGCCGGTCGCCAGCATCGCGAAGTATGCGGGGAGCTCGACCCCGAACAGCGCGACGATGATGGGCCTCACGGCGTGGTCGCCACCGGGGTCGGCTCGGCCGCGCGCGGGGCCTTCTTCGGGCCGATGATGTACTCCAGCACCATCAGCCCGATGCCGACGGTGATCGCGATGTCGGCGACGTTGTAGGTCGGCCAGTGGAAGCGCAGCTTCGCGTGCATGTGGATGAAGTCCACCACGTAGCCGAGGCGCACCCGGTCGACGAGGTTGCCGATGGCGCCGCCGAGCACGAGCGGCAGGGCCCACTTCATCAGGCGCTGGCCGGGCTCCATCGTGCGGTAGAGGTGCACGATGAACGCGATGGCGCCGATGGTGACCAGCAGGAAGAACGGCCGGCGGACGGCCTCGCTGGCGCCGTGCAGCAGGCCCCATGCGCCGCCGCAGTTCTCGGCGTACTGCAGATCGAGGTAGTCCTTGATGAGGACGATCTCGCGGTTGGCCACCCGCTGGGGCAGGTAGTGCTGGAGGCCCGGCGGCGGCGCGCAGAGCGGCGGCGGGTTGGCCACCGAGCGCGACAGGCGCCCGAGCGCCCACGCCTTGCTCCAGAGGTCGAGCCCGGCGCTGCCGAGGGCGACCACCGCGAGGAAGACCCAGTCGCGCGCCGTCACGGGCTCGATGGCGGGCTTCTCCTTCGCGGGCTTGACGGGCTTCTCGCCGGGCTCGGCCGACTCGGTGACGGGGTTCTCTTCGCTCATGGATCCTCTACGCGGTAGCGCCAGCGGCGCGGTCAAAGACATCGACGGCGTGGCGGCAGCGTGGACATAGCCCGTCCGCGCCCACGTCGCCACGACGGCGCCAGCAACGATCACACGCCGGGCCCGGCGCGACGCGCACCCGGTCGCCCGCCGCGGGCGCGACGGCGAGCTCGATGGCCCCGAGCCCGAGGAGCTCGGCGGCCTGCGGGGCGAGCGGGCCGAGCTCGTCACGCTCGGCGGCGGAGAGCTCGAGGCTCACCACGGCGTCGCGGGCGTGGTCGATGCGCGCGTGGGGGGCGAAGGCGACCTCCCCTGCCCCGGGCTCGCGGCCGGCCTTCTTCGCGGCCTGCTTCTCGACGCCCCAGGCCTGCACCACGGGCTCGAGCGCGGCGAAGACCCCGTCGCGCAGGGCGCGGAGCCGCTGGACGGCCTTGCCGAGCGCCGCGCCGTCTTCGATGGGAGGCACCGTCGGCCAGAACTCCAGGTGCACGCTGTCGCCCTTGCCCGCGAAGGCCGGGAGGTGGTCCCACACGTCCTCGGCGGAGAAGGGGAGGATCGGGGCGATGACGGCCGCCAGCGAGCGCACGAGGTGCTGCATCGTGGCGAGCGCCGAGCGGCGCCGGACGCTGTCCGCGGCGTCGTTGTAGAGGCGGTCTTTGGAGGCGTCGAGGTAGAGGGCCGAGAGGTCCTGGCAGAACTCCACCACCGTCGCGAAGACCTCCCGGAAGGCGTACTGCCGGTAGGCCTTCTCGCACTTCGCGAGCACCTCGCCGAGGCGCACCAGGGCCCACTGGTCGATGGGCTCGAGCGCGACCTCGGTGACCCGCGGGGCGGGCTCCTCGCGCAGGGCGCC
>CAIOSS010000618.1 GCA_903860995.1 uncultured delta proteobacterium
AAGCTGAACGCGCTGATGGCGTGGAGTTCGGGCAGCACCGGAGGGCGACGGTACTGCTCATGCGATCAGTCTCGCAAGCAGGGGTTGGCGTCACTCCGCGAGGCGACGCCGGGTCTGCTCGCGGAAGATGAGGCTGACGAGGCGGTCGCGGTGGCTCTCGCGGATGTCGGTGAACTGCACCGCGAGCACCGACTCGCCGCCGGCGCCGGGCTCCACGCGGAGCACGGTCCCTCGCGCGGGGAACGGCAGGGTGTTGACGAGGGCGAGCTGGATCTCCACCTCGTCGCCGGGATGGATCTCGCCGCTGTTCACCGCGAGCGCCACGCCGCCGCCGCCGAGGTTGAGCGGCCTCGCGGAGAGCTCGGCGGTCGCGTCGGATGCGGCCCGGGCGGGCCGCAGAGTGACCCCCAGCTGCGGGTTGCGCAGCCGGAAGTACTTTCTCCGCTGCACCCAGATCGTCCCCGAGAGGACCGTGAGCCTGACGGTGAGCACCTTGCCGTCGGAGCGCTCGGCGCGGTCGACGGAGGCCACCGTCACCGGGACCTTGAGCAGGCCGCCCGGGTCGCCGGCCTCCAGGGTGAACACGCGCGGGGTGACCGTGAGGTCGGGGAGCTCGCGCTCGGGTCCGAGGTGGCACCAGATCGTCGAGAGACCGCGGCGGATGAAGTCGACGACGAAGCGCGCCCGCTGGTCGGGCGCGAGCTCGAGCTGCACCCGCTGGCCAGACGCGATCAGGGCGAAGGGGTCGGGCGCTTCCATCGGCTCAGGTCTGCGCGCGGTGGATGTAGCGGGTCAGTGCGTCGCGCACCTCGGCGGTGAGGTCATCGAACCGGACGTTCCATCGCCACGCGGTGCCGCCGTCGACGGTGGTCTGGGCGCCGATCAGCCGGCCGCGCATGGTCAGCGTATCGTCCGTGGGCAGCAGCAGGTCGAGCCGCAGGCCGACGCCGGGGGCGGGCGGCGCCGAGTAGGTGCCCAGCGCGAGGCCCGACGCGCTCAGGTCGAGGACGTCGCCGTCGACCGTCGCCGGGGCGCCGTCCACGTGCACGCTCGCCTGCATGCCCGGCCGCGTCGTGCGGTAGAGGTTGCGCCTCTGCACGATCGCGGTGCCCTCGAGCACCTCGAGCTCCAGCCGCAGCGGGCCGCGCGAGACCGACCGCACCCCGGTCGGGACGACGACCTCGACCGGCCCGGCGCCGCCGAGGCGACGGGGGCGCGAGACCATGTACACGCGCCAGTCGACGAACTCGACGTCGGCGACGGCGCCCTCGTCGCTCTCCAGGTGGAGGTACACCCGACGCTCGGCGGGATCAGCCCGCTCGACCAGGAAGAACAGCGAGAGGGTCTCGGCGACGTTGACGGACACGATGGCGCCCACGGCCAGGTGCTCGAACGGATCAACCTTCAGCATAGGGGGACCACGCTCCGGTCCGGCAGCGCGCCGACTCGCGGGAGGCACGGCCTCGACCCGCACCCGGCGCTGCGCGGCGCTCAGCGAATAGACCGTTGGCGTGCGGGGATGTCAAGCCATCGGCCCCCCCACCAGGGCGCCGCGAAGGCCCCCCATGGGCGGTACGGCGAAGGCGCCCTCCCCCACGTCGTCATCGGGCTGCCCAGCCACGATCCCCACGGGCCGCCAAAGGCGTAGGGCAGGAGCCACGGGTCGATCGTCGCCACGGCGGGCCGCGGCGCGGCGACCACCGTCGGCGGCGCGGCGGGCGCCACGTTGCGGAAGTAGCCGGTCCCGTCGCCCGTGACGACGCTGGACGCAGCGCCAAGGAAGTAGCCGGTCCCGTCCCCCGGCACCTGCGCCCTCGCGCCGTCGCCGAGCGCGACGAGACCTCCGACGATGCACACCATGGCAGTGGATCTCATGTCGACGCGTGCCTCCGTCGGTGATCATGCCGCACGGGCGCGATGGCCGCCACGGGGGGCGCCACCCGCGCGGATCGTCGGGCGCGGGCGCGCGGCGATGTGTGAGAGACTCCCCGCGAACCCTTCCGACGAGAGGTCGATGCTTCCATGAGCACGAGAAGAATTCTTGGCGTGTGCGCCGTGACGCTGGCCCTGGTGTCGGGCTGTTCCAACGAGGCGAGCGTGGTCGGGGGCGACGCCGCCGGGGACGTCTCCACCGCCGACCTCGCGACCGACCTCGGCCCGCTCGACGCCGGCGCGATGGACGTCCCCGCGGCCGACACCGGGGTCGACGTCCCGGTCGACGCGCCCTTCCGCTGCGCCACCAACGCCGACTGTAGCGGCCAGCCCGGCGGCTCCGCGTGCGACGTCGCGTCGGGCCGCTGCGTCGCCTGCACCGCCGCGAGCGACCTCTGCCCCTCGGGCCAGTACTGCGTCGCCGCGACCAACAGCTGCGCCGCCGGGTGCCGCGACGACGGCGCCTGCGCGGGCGGCGTCGGGGCCGACGGCGGCGCCGGGTCCGCGGGGCACTGCGAGCCCAGCACCCACCAGTGCGTCGCCTGCGTGACCGACACCCACTGCCCCGCCTCCACGCGCTGCATGGGCAACACCTGCGTCACCGGCTGCACCTCCGCCGCCAACTGCGCCGCGGGGCAGACCTGCTGCGGCGGCGGCTGCGTCGACACCCTCCGCAACACCGCCCACTGCGGCGCCTGCGGCACCGCGTGCTCCGTCGCCAACGGCGCGGCGGCCTGCGCCGCGGGCGCGTGCGCCGTCGACCGCTGCACGG
>CAIOSS010000619.1 GCA_903860995.1 uncultured delta proteobacterium
CCCCGGGCGCACCGTCACGGGCACCACCGTGGGCGGCACCGACCGCTTCCAGGCCTCCTGCGCGGGCGGCGCGCGCAGCCCGGAGAACCTCTACCGGCTCGTGGTGCGGCGCCGCTCGGCGGTGCGCGTCTCGGTCACCTCGACCACCAACGGGTACGACCCGGCGGTGTTCCTGCGGCAGACCTGCGCGCAGTCGACGACCGAGCGCGGCTGCAACGACGACGCGGGCGACGTGCAGCACTCGCAGGTCGAGGCCACCCTCGAGCCTGGCACCTACACCGTCTTCGTCGACGGATACGCCAACACCAACAGCGGAACCTACTCCCTCGAGTGCCAGGTCACCCCGCAGTGAACCCTCCGAAATTTCCCCGACAGGAGCTGACGCGCCGCCATGCTTGAAGAAGTCATCGAGGAGCTGAAGAACGCCTACGGCAAGGCCCACGAGGCGCTCCGGCGCGACCTCTCCCGCCTGCGCACCGGCCGGGCCAACACGTCGATGCTCGACGGCATCCGCGTGGACTACTACGGCACCCCCACGCCCATCGCGAGCATGGCCACCATCTCGGTTCCGGAGCCCCGGTTGCTCCAGATCAAGGTGTGGGAGCGGGGGCAGTCCAAGGCCGTCGACAAGGCCATCCGCGAGAGCGACCTCGGGCTCAACCCGCAGGTCGACGGCGACACCCTGCGCATCCCGCTCCCGTCGCTCACCGAAGAGCGCCGGAAGGAGCTCGCCAAGAAGGCCCGCAAGGAGGGCGAGGACTGCAAGATCGCCATCCGCAAGAACCGCAAGGACGCCAAGGACATGATCGACGCCCTCACCAAGGACGGCGACGTGAGCCGCGACGACGGCGACGCGGCGTGGAAGAAGGCCGAGGAGCTCGTGGCGGGCGCCGTGAAGGTCGTCGACGACATCGTCGCCGGCAAGGAAAAGGAGATCATGACGGTGTGAGGAGCACCGTCGTGCGCACCCCCGCCGCCCTCGTCGCCCTGCTCGTGGTCACCGCGCTCCCCGCGCTGGCCCCCGCGCAGGAGCGCTCGCCGTGGCTGCCGCCGCCCTCGCTGGAGCCGCCGGCGTGGCAGCGCCCTGTCGTGTCCGCGCCCCCTCCGCCGAGCCACCCGCTGCCGCCGCTGCTCACCCGCCCCCTCTCGCTCCCGGCGGGCATCCTCACCCTCCATTGGGGCGCCGGCTTCGCGTACAGCGAGCTCGGCACCGGCGGCGACGACGGCGGCCTCGGCGTCTCCTTCGACCTGAGCGCGGGCCTCGGAAAGCACCTTCAGCTCGACCTCGGCACGGGCCTGCGCGGCGGCACCCTGCTCGCGGCCGACCGCTACGGCCGGGTGTTCCGCGACGACGTCTTCCAGACCGGCAACCGCTTCGTGGGCAACCCCTGGCTCAAGCTCCGGTACTCCTTCCTCGACGGCCCCGAGCGGGCCTTCAGCGCGGGCGTCGAGGGGCTGCTCCAGGCCCCCATCGCGGAGGCCAGCGCGTTCAGCGTCGGCGTCGGCGTGCCGGTGCAGTTCGTCCTCCCGGCGGCGCGGCTGCGCGTCGAGTCGGGGCTGTACCTGCAGTTCGTGCTGAGCGCCGGGGCGACCACCCGCAACGTGCTCAACGTCCCCGTGCGGGTGCTGTTCGGCGTGTCCGAGGGCTTCGCCGTCGGCCTCGTCACCGGCATGCAGATGGGCAACGCCTTCCGCGGCGACGCGAGCGACGCCAACGTGCAGCTCGGCCTCGTGGTGCGCGGCCGGGTGACCCGCTCCGTCGAGCTGAGCGGCCAGTGGATGATCCCCGCCGCGTCGCCCCACGGCCTCGACGCCTACGGCCTCGGATTCGCCGTCACCCACCGCGCGCGCTGACGCCCTCCCCCCCCCTCCGGACGCGCCCCGGGCGCGGGTGCGATGCCATCGCCGGCCGGTCAGACACCGACGCCTCGACCGTCCGCATGAACGACCTCGGCTTCGTGGTTCGCACCTTCGAGGCCGAGGTGCTGGAACGGCGCGCGCGGTGCACCAGACCAGCGAGCGGGCGGAGAGGCCCTTCGAGGTGGTCGACTGCGTGGGGAGGGGTGGCGCTCGAAGAAGATCGACGTGCGCGTGGTGGCGGCGACCAACCGCGACCTGCGGCGGGAGGTCAACGCGGGGCGCTTCCGGGCCGACCTGTATTCCCGGCTGGCGGTGATCCAGCTGCGGATGCCCGCGCTGGTGAAGCGCATCTGCGCCGAGCGGCGGATGGCGGTGGACGTGCCCATCCCCGACGAGCTCACCGCCATGCGGGCGCAGCATACCTGGCCAGGTAATGTGCGCGCGCTGCGCAACTACCTGGAGCCTCGGCGCCCGCGCCCGGCGGCACATGTCTCGCACCCTTGGCCTGCGCGATGAGCAATCTCCGAGTCCGATGGCGCGCATCGACGTGCGCTGTGCTCCTGGCCTGCGCGGCAACCGTGGGCGCGGTGCGGCCCGTTGCCGCACAGCCCGAACCCGGGCACGAGCAGGCGCCCACGGTCTGGACGGACGCCGAGGTGCGGGCCCGCGCCCGCCGGGTGGCGCTGCGGGTACGCCGCGCCGAGCAGGCGCTGCGGGTGGCGCACGCAGGCCGGGTGTTCGGACAGCTGCCGCGGGTGGGCAACCCGACGGTCGGGGTGATGGTGCTGCCGGGCCTGCCCGACTACGGCGCGCTCACCTACTCGGTCTCCGTCGCGCTGCCGATCGACCTCGCGGGGGTCGGGCGGGCGCGGGCGCGGGAGGCCGAGGCAGGGGTGCGGGCAGGGGCGGCCCGGCTCGACGCAGAGCGCGCGATCGCCGAGGCCGAGGCCCGGGCGGCGTGGGTGTCGGTCGGGGTCGCCCGCTCGCTGGAGGCCATCCCG
>CAIOSS010000620.1 GCA_903860995.1 uncultured delta proteobacterium
ATGAACACCCTGCCTGTTGACGACCCCTTGCGCGTTGCGCTGCGAGGGCGGCGTGGCGGGGGCCGTCGAGCCCTGCGCCGACGGGTGCCTCGACCTCCCGGGGGCCACCGATGCCTGCGCCAGCGACGCCGTCGAGCCCTGCTTCAATGACCCCGACGGGAGCTACTGCGGCGGCAGCATCGGGGCCTCCGCCCGCCGCGACGACCTCTACGTCTGCGTCGGTCGCCGCACCGCGCGCATCGACGCCTGCGCCAGCGGCTGCGACGACCGCGCCGGCGGGACCGACGCCTGCCGCGCCGCCGACCCCTGCGCCCGGGCGACCTTCGGCAACGGGGCGGACTGCGGCGCGGGCCTCGGCGGCGACGCGGCGGTGCTCTACAACTGCCAGGGCGGGCGCACGGCCTCGCAGGCGCGCTGCGAGCGGGGGTGCGAGGCGCAGCCGCCAGGCGTGGCCGACCGCTGCGCTGCGGCGCCGACCACGGGGCGCTGCTGCCTGCTGCGTCCGCCGGGGAGCTTCGTACGGGGCTTCTCGGCGTGCGGCCGCGGCGGCTCGCACTACGGCATCGACTCCGGCGCAGGCCTCGGCACCGCCCTCGTGGCGGGCATCTCGGGCACCGTCGTGGGCGTGGCGACGGGGCACCCCAACTGCCCCTACAACGTCTCCGCGGGCACCTGCCCGTCGAGCTGCGTCAACCAGTTCAACTACGTGAAGATCCGCTCGGACTGCGGTGATCCGTCGGACGGCGGGCGGGACCTCTACGTGTACTACCTGCACGTCGACCGCCTCGCGGCGGGCATCGGCAACGGGGTCCACGTCAACCAGGGCGACCCCATCGCCTACGTCGGCAACTCGGGGTGCTCGAGCGGGCCGCACGTGCACCTGGAGATCGTCCCGGTGGCGCGCGGCGCGTCGGCCTTCCTCAACACCTGCACCAGCGTCGACCCGGCATCGCGGTACTGCTCGTGACGTAGCAGGCGCGGGTGAGGTCCCTCGCACGGGACCGCCGCGCCGCCCGGGCGGCCGTCGGCTCAGCGCGCCGCCGCGATGACCTCCGCCGCGGCCCGCTCGCCCGACTCCACCGCGCCCTCCATGAAGCCCGGCGCCCGCCGGCTGGTGTGCTCGCCCGCGAAGTGCACCGGGCCCGCGGCGCCGCCCTCCTCGCCGCCGAGCCTGCACCAGTCGCCGGGCCCGTAGCAGGCGTAGCTGCCCTCGTGGAAGGGCGCCGCGGGCCAGTGCATCCGCGCCGCGCGCCCGGTGAAGGCGTCCGCGCTCCCGGGGAACACCAGGTCGAGCGCCTCGGCGAAGCGCCGCCCCTGCGCCTCGGGGTTGCTCTCGCCCAGGGACACCCCGAGCCTCCCCCCGGAGAAGGCCGTGAGCAGCGCGACCTCGCCGTCGGCGGCGCGCAGCGACTCCCAGCTCTCGTGGTAGACGCCGCCGTCGTGGAAGGTGGTGCCGCTGCTGCGGGCCTCGCGCCAGGGCCGCCCCGCGGTGGTGATGAAGACCTTGGTGTGGGTGCCGTAGGGGAGCTCGGCGATGGCGCGGCGCTTCCCGGGGGGCAGCTCGATCGCGAGCTCGCAGCGCCGCAGCTGGTTGAAGGGCAGCGCGAGGATCACCCGGTCGGCGTCGACCTCCGCGGTGCTGCCCTCGCGGTCGAACACGCAGCGCACCCCGCCCCCCTCGCGCGGCCGCAGCGCCACCAGGGCGTGGCCGGTCATCAGCGCGTCGCCGAGCCGCGCCGCGAGCGCCCGGGGGATGGCGTCGGACCCCTCCGCCACGACGTAGCGCTCGTCGCTGTCGCCGTAGAGGGCGAAGCGGTCGGGGTCGCCGCCGATCGCGTAGAGGAAGCTGAGCGCGCTCTGCCCGTCGAGGTCGCGCCCGAGCTCGCTGGTGAAGGCCACGTCGAGCAGCGCCCGCAGGGGGCCGCGCACGCCGTTGCGGTCGAGCCAGGCGCCGGTGCTGAGCGCGTCGAGCGCCTCCGCCGCGGGGCTGTGGTGCGCGTGGCTCACCTCGCGGCCGCCGAGCAGCGCGCGGTCGCGCCGGACGAGCGCCGCCACCGGGCGGAACATCTCCACCACCTGCGCCTCGGTCCAGCTCTGGCCGAGCATCACGTAGCGCTCGCGCTCGATGGCGGCGTCGAGGCCCTGCTCGCGGTCGACGAGCGTGAGCCCGAGCTCGCCCACGAGCGCCCGGATGGCCGTGTGTCGCGTGTCGATGAGCTCGCCGCCGAGCTCTGCCTTGCAGGGGAAGTGTCCGCGCAGCGTGAAGGCCCGCCCGCCCACCCGGCGCTGGGCGTCGAATACCTGGGCGCGTATTCCGTGCCGGGCCAGGCGCGCCGCGGCGGTGAGCCCCGCGAGGCCGGCGCCGACGATCACCACCCGCCCGCCGCGCCCCGCGGCCGCCGTGCGCGCGCCGGGGAGGGTCGCGGTCGTGGCGCACCCGAGCGCGCCGAGGCTGCCGGCGAGGAGGGCGCGGCGCGTGGCCCGGTGTTCGTCGCGGCGCTCGATGCCCTCGGCGGTCGGGACGCGGTGCGCGTCGAGCCACGAGGCGAGGCGGAGCGAGTGCAGGAGCCGACCGAAGAGGGGGGAGCGCGGCACGGAGGTCCATCGGTGATACGCCATCGCGCGCCGCGAGTGAAAGCCGACCCGATGGGCGACCGGCGCTGCGGGGCCCGCCAGGTTGCCCCCGGTGCGCCGCCGAGCGTCGAGCCCGCTGGGCGTACCCGGGCGCGCAGGTCACCGGACCACGGCGGTCGTGCTGCTGCTGGTGGCGTCCCGGCTCCAGCGCTGCGACGCGACGAGCCGACAGACGATCGAGACGCTCCTCGGCTTGACTCGACGCACGGCCTACGCCTTCGAGCACCGGCCTACGCCCTCCGAGGGGAGCGTCAGGGAGAAGAACCGCAAGGGTCGCAAGGGGCTCAAGGGTCCCATGGGAGCGCCGGGCTGGGCGCGCGGCCGTTCCGAAGCATCACCTCGTGTCGGGGTCGGGCATCGCTCCAACCTGCTCGCGAGTCCGATGTGCCAGCGCCGATGGCACTCCGCCTTGCACCTCTTGCGCCCCTTGCGCCCCTTGCGGTTCTTTCCCCGACGCTCTCC
>CAIOSS010000621.1 GCA_903860995.1 uncultured delta proteobacterium
AGATCGTCAACCCCGACCCCTCGGGCGTCGGCGAGGTGGTCGCCCGCGGCCCCAACGTGATGCTGGGCTACGCCGACAACCCCGAGGCGACCGCCGCGGTGCTGTCCGACGACGGCTGGCTGCGCACGGGCGACCTCGGGGCCATCGACAAGAAGGGCAGGCTGACCCTGGTCGGCCGCAGCAAGGAGGTGGTCGTCGCCGCCAACGGGGAGAACATCTACCCCGACGACGTCGAGCGCGCCCTGGGCGAGGTCGCCCTGGTGAAGGAGCTCGTGGTGCTCGGCATCGCCGACCCGCGCGGCGGCGAGCGCCTCGCGCTGCTGGCGGTGCCCGACCTCGACGGCGTCGAGCCCGACGACCGCCCCGCCCGGCGCGACCGCGCGCTGCGCAACCTGAAGAACGCCGTGCGCGACCTGCCGCCCGCGTGGCAGCCCGCGGTGGTGCTCCCCTACGACGCGACGCTGCCGCGGACGGCGACGCGCAAGGTGAAGCGCGCGGACGTGCGCCCCATCGTCGAGCGCCTCGTGGCGGCGTCCACCCCGACGCGCCCCGCGGCGGGCAAGGCGTCGACGGACAGCCCCGTGCGCAAGGCGATCGCCACGATCGCGCGGCGCCCGGTGGAGGAGGTCACGGAGAAGACCCGGCTGCGGGCTGACCTCGGGTACGACTCGCTGATGGCGATGGAGCTCGCCGTCGCGCTGGAGGCCATCCGCGGGAGGCAGGTGCCGCAGGAGATGGTGACCCTGGAGACCGTCGGCGAGCTGGAGCGGGCGCTGGGCCTGGACTCCGAGCAGGCGCGGGCGAGCGACGAGGCCCGCGCGGCGGCCCCGAAGGACGACGACGACGAGCTGCGGCTCGACGTGCCAGGGCCCTTGAAGGACGTGGCGAAGTCGGCGCTCGCGGTGCTCCAGCGGGAGTTCTACGCGTCGGTGATGAAGCCGAAGGTGACCGGGCGGGCGTACATCCCGCACAACCGCAACGCGCTGGTGGTGGCCAACCACGCGAGCCACCTCGACATGGGCTTCGTGAAGTACGCCCTCGGCACGTACGGGAAGAACCTCGTGGCCCTCGCGGCGCGGGACTACTTCTTCGACACGGCCCTCAAGCGCGCGCTGATGGAGAACCTCACCAACGTGGCGAGCTTCGACCGCGACGCGGGCCTGCACGAGACCCTCAACGAGGTGGGCGAGCTGCTGCGGGCGGGCAAGACCGTGCTGATCTTCCCGGAGGGCACGCGCAGCCCCGACGGGCGGATCCAGAAGTTCCTCGGTGCGGTGGGCTTCCTGGCGCTGCACCACGAGGTGGACGTGCTGCCCGTGTGGCTCGGCGGCACCTTCGACGCGATGCCCAAGAGCCGGGTGGTGCCGACGAAGCGGGAGATCACCGCGCGCATCGGCCCGCCGCTGGAGTTCGACCAGCTGCGCCGGCTCACCGGGGCGATGAAGCCCGTGGAGTCAGCCCGCACCGTGGCCCGCCTCGCGCAGCGCGCCGTCGAGGCCCTGCGCGACGGCTCGGTGCTCGACCTCTCGACCCTCGCCGATGCGAAGGAAGAGGCGCCGCGAAAGCACCCGCTGGTCGCCCTCTTCGACGAGCTCCCGCGGCGCTTCCTCAAGGGCCGCGTCGACGGCCCGGTGAGCTTCTACTTCACCCTCGGCGCCGAGCCCGAGGCCAAGTGGACCGTGGTGGTGGACGCCGCCGAGTGCCGCGTGGTGAACGGCAAGCCCGACGGCAGCGCCGCGGACTGCGTGCTCAAGACCAGCGCGGAGCTGTTCACCCGCATCGTGCGCGAGGGCTACGAGCCCGGGGTGCCGGAGTTCATGTCGGGGCAGGTGAAGTCCAACGACGTGGCGCTGCTGCAGACCTTCACCCGCGCCTTCCAACTGGGTTGAGTCACTGAGGCAACGATGAAGGCACTGGTCACCGGCGCGACGGGATTCCTTGGCACCCACCTGGTCGACGCCCTCGTGGCGCGCGGTCACGCCGTCGTGGCGCTGGCCCGCACCCCCGCCCGCCTGAAGGCCCGCGACGGCGTGACGGCGCTGAAGGGCGACATCCTCGACGCCGACTCGCTCCGCGCCGCCGCGGAGGGCTGCGAGGCGGTCTTCCACTGCGCGGGCGTGGTGTCGCGCGACCCCGACGACGGCGAACTCCTCTGGCGCACCCACGTGCTCGGGACGCGCAACGTGATCGCCGCCGCGAAGGCCGCCGGGGTGAAGCGCGTGGTGCACGCGAGCACGAGCGGCACCGTGGCCATCAGCGACGACGCCACGCAGGTGGGG
This sequence comes from uncultured delta proteobacterium, assembly GCA_903860995.1. Classification (GTDB taxonomy): domain Bacteria; phylum Myxococcota_A; class Polyangia; order Polyangiales; genus SCUS01. The sequence continues at coordinate 2,280 of CAIOSS010000621.1, forward strand.
CGCGAAGACGACCCGGTGCCGTACGCGCTGATCGAGAAGTTCCCGTACTACCGCTCGAAGCTCTACGCCGAGCAGGAGGCGCTGCGGGCCAACAGCGAGACCCTGGCGGTGGTGAGCGTCAACCCGTCGCTGCTGCTCGGCCCGGGCGACGAGTTCGGCTCGTCCACCGGCGACGTGAAGAACTTCCTCGAGCGCAAGATCCCCGCGGTGCCCTCCGGGGGCGTGGCCTACGTCGACGCGCGCGACGCCGCCGAGGCGATGGCCCTCGCCTACGAGAGGGGCACCCCCGGCCGCCGCTACCTCATCAACGCCGCCAACTGCACCCTGCGGGAGTTCTTCGACCGCCTGGAGCGGGTCACCGGCGTGAAGGCCCCGACGCTGCGCCTGCCGCCCTCCCGCGCGCTCGCCACCTTCGGCGCGCGGCTCATGGAGGCCGGCGCGAAGTTCGCGGGCGTGAAGGCCCCGGTCGACGCCGCCAGCGTGGAGATGGCGCAGCTCTACTGGTACTGCGACAGCGCCCGCGCGACACGCGAGCTCGGCTGGACGGCGCGAGACCCCATCGCCACCCTCGCCGACACCGTCGCCGACCTGCGCCGGCGCGAGACCTTCCAGCCCCTGCGCTAGCGCTCGCCTCGCCGTGGGCCTCAGGCCCGGAGCGCCGCTTCGACCGCGGGCGCCGTCCCCGCGAGCATCGCCCGCGCGCACGGCGCGATCACCTCGGCCAGCGCCTCGCGCACCGCGG
>CAIOSS010000622.1 GCA_903860995.1 uncultured delta proteobacterium
CGCCGAGCTGCACGGTGCCCGGGTTGGCGAACACGGCGCTCAGGTGGAAGGCCTGGTCGGCGAGGCCGCCGCCCGCCGCCGGGCGCGGGGTGAGCGCGCCCGAGGCGATGACGAAGACCTTCTGGTTGACGTCGAGGTCGATGCCGAAGGTCGCCGCGTTGGCGGGCGTGCCCGCGCCGCGCACGGCCAGGGTGAAGGGATCGGCCGGGACGGTGGTGCCCGCCGCGGGCGAGTTGGCGCTGCGCGGGACGTTGCTGAACACCGGGGTGAACGTGGCGCCCGCGAGCACGCCGATGTCCACGGAGGGGGCGTCGCCCGAGGCGTGCACGGCGACCACGCGCGGCGCGGAGGCGTTCATGGCGTCGTTGGTCATCGCGTACTCCAGCGGGAGGACGGTGAAGGCCGAGTCGGGCGGGGTCTGGCCCGCCTGCGGGGCGAGGAAGTACGCCGCGATGGCGACGTACTGACGACCCGGCAAGAGCGGGAGCATGGGCACCGTGAAGGCCGGGGCGCCGGAGGGGCGGGTCGACCCGGCGGCGTAGGGGAAGATGTCGATGCCGTAGCTGCCCGGCGGAACCTGCACCGAGGCGAGGCCGCCCGAGGTGGTGGCGCCCGTAAGCACGGGGTACGAGAGGTTGTCGACGATCTGGAGCGTGCGCGCGGGGTTGGCGCCCGCGCCGGCGGGGCCGGCGAAGAGGTCGACCGCGGGGGCGTCGGCGCCCGCGTGGACGACGTGCACGCGCGGGTTCTGCTTGATGAACGCGACGGTGCCCATCTGGTTGACCGCGAGCAGCCCGAAGCCGTCGTTGACCGCGGTGTCGGTGCTCGGGAGCAGGCCCGTCGCGATGACGAACCACTGGTTGCCCGCGCCCAGCTCGGGGGTGGTGAAGGCCGTCACGCGGGCGGCGGGGGTGCCCGTCACGATGCCCACCTGGAGAGCGGCGTTGCCGGGGAGCGCGACGCCCGCCGCGCCGGTGTCGGCGAAGCGCGCGAGGCTCGGGACCTCCGCCATGGCGGGGTTGTCGTTGCCGACGTCGATGCCCACCGTGGGGGCGTCGGAGCCGGCGTGCACGATGCGCACGCGCGAGCCCGTCGCGTCGGCGGTGAAGCCCTCCTCGAGCGGCAGCACGCGGAAGCGGTCAGCCGCGTCGGTGGACGTCAGGCGACCCGAGGCGATGACCGTGTACGAGCGGCCCGCGACGAGCGTGACCGTCGGGGTGGTGAAGGCCGGCGCGCCCATGGCGCCCGCGGCGCGGATGTCGAACGCGATCGGCCCCGGCGGGAGCTCGAGGTAGCCCGTGGCCGTGCCGTAACCGACGTTGGGGGCCGCGGCCGTGGTGGCCCCGGCGGCGTAGATGTCGACGGCACCGGCGCCCGGCGCGGCGTGGACGACGCGCAGCCGGGCGCGGGCCCCGGCTCCGGCGTCGACGGGGCCGGTGTCGGTCACAACGGGGGTGTCGGTGGCGACGGGCCGGTCGGTGGCCGTGCCGGCGTCCGGGGTAACCCCGGTGTCAGCCGGGGAGCCGGAGTCCACGGGAGCGCCGAGGTCGGTCGTGACCGCGGCGTCCGTGCCCGGGGTCGCAGGATCGTCCGAGCAGCCCGCGAGCGCGCCGCCGAGCGCGAGCATCACCGCGCCCAACCCAACCATGGAACCTTGAAGTCGAAGAGCCATCGCAGAAACCTCCCAATGATGAACCGTGCCGCAGCACAAGCAGCGAACGTCCCCCCGCAGATCCACTGCGGTCGGGCTGAACGACTTTTGAGATGTCGCGAGGCGTGTGTCGGGTGCGCACTTCTCACGCCACGACGGCTTGATTTCCAAGGGACGAGCTGGACCTGCGGCGCCCTGCCGCACCCTGCGCGCGTCGCATCATCCCGTCACGTCGAGCGCGGCCACCGGCCGACCGCCCTGCACCTCGCAGGGGAGCTTTAGCGGCGCGCGCATCTGCTCCCGCTCCGCCTGCGTGCGCTTGCGCTCCTGCTCCAGCGCGTCGGCCCTTCGGTGCGCGGCTTCCCGGTCGTCGCGGAATGACATCTCGCCATCCGACCCCCGCCCGCGCCGCCCGTCAACCGCGCCGGATCACCCGCGTCTTGCGCGCCGCTTGTGTCCCCTGCGAGGCGTCCCGTAGAGTCCGCGCGCGCCTCCGCCTGCCCGCTGCCCAACGTCGCCTTCTGGAGCCCGTCACCCTCATGCGCAACCCCACTCGCCTCGCGGCCGTCCTCCTCGCCCTCGGCGCCACCACCGCCTGCGGCAGCACCGTCGTCTCGGTGCAGGCCGACGCGGGGCCGACGCCCATCGACAACGGGCTCTTCGTCGACGCGGGTCCGGCCCTCGACGGCGGCGTGCCGGTCGACCTCGGGCTGCCCTTCGACGGCGGTCAGCCCCCGGTCGATGTGCCCGCCACGCCGGTCGACCTCGGCATGCCCGACACCCGCGTGCCACGCTGCGGCGACGGCATCCTCGACCCGATGGAGAGCTGCGACGACGGCAACAACGTGAGCGGCGACCGCTGCTCGGCCACCTGCCGCTACGAGGCCCGCTGCGGCGACGGGCGCGTCGACATGGGCGAGGTCTGCGACGACGGCAACAACCGCTCGGGCGACGGCTGCCGCTCCGACTGCCTCTCCAGCGAGACCTGCGGCAACCGCATCGTCGACACCTCGCGCGGCGAGATCTGCGACGGCACGCCCAACTGCGCCCCCGACTGCCGCTCGATCCTGATGTGCGGCAACGGCCGCACCGACCCGGGCGAGCAGTGCGACGACGGCAACACCACCCGCTGGGACGGCTGCGGCCCCGACTGCCGCCTGGAGCAGTCCGTGGTGCTCAACCGCCTCTCCATCGCCCCGGAGAGCCCCACCATCGGGTGCGACTTCTCGGGCGACGGCCGCGCCGACAACGCCTTCACCCGCGCCCTCGGCCCCGCCTACGGGGTGCTCAACTCCTTCATCACGTCGGGCGTCTCCAACGGGCAGGTGCTGCTCCAGATCACCTTCCTCAACCTCACCGACCCCCGCGGGCAGAACCTCCCCGACACCCGCGTGGGCTGGGTGCTCGGCAGCGACGCCAACATGGACACCACCGACAACGGCATCGCGGGCAACCCCCAGTTCGTGCAGTCGGGCTCGCTCATGGCCAACCTGCTGCCGGTGGCGTCGTTCCAGAGCACCGTGCGCATGGGCGTGCTCGCGGGCGGGCCCGAGGACATTCCCCTCCCCCTCGGCAACATGGGCGGCCTCGGCGCGCTGGAGTTCAACCTCAAGCGCGGGCGCATCACCGGCACCGTGGTCGCCAACGACACGCGCATCACCGAGATCCGCAACGGGGTGCTGTGCGGCGCCATCCCCGCCCGCGACCTCGCCAACATCCGCAACCCCGCCGGGCTCATCCCCGGCGGCGGCGGCATGGGGATGATGAACAACAGCACCTTCCTCGAGCTCCTCGTCGGGGGCCAGAACCTCCTGATCTTCCAGATCGGCCCGCAGCAGCCCGACATCGACGTCGACGGCGACGGCCTGGAGCGCTACGAGGCCCGCCGCGGCGGCGGCGGACTGCCCCCGCGCATCGAGGCCTGCATCGACGGCGACGGCACCCGCATCGAGGGCCGCGAGTGCGCCATGGACCCGCGCATGGCCGACGGCTTCTCCTCGGCCTTCCAGGTCGGCTCCACCTGGATCAACCTCCGCGGCGTGACGGGTGGCACCATGGGCGGCACCGCCGACGCGGGCGTCCGGCCCTCCGACGGCGGAGCCACCACCGTGCCGGTCGACGCCGGCCGCGCCCCGTGAGCTGAGCGCCCCCCGCGATGTCCCTCGCCGCCGCCCTCACCGCATGGCGCGCCGCGCTCGGCCCCGACCACGCCACCGACGACCCCACCGCCCTCGACGCCCTCCACCGCTCGACCTTCCCCGCCCCGCAGCGCGCCGCCGCGCTGCTGCGCCCCGCCGACGCCGCCGGGGTGCGCGCCTGCCTCGCCATCGCCGCCCGCCACGGGCTTCGCCTCCACCCCATCTCCCGCGGCTGCAACTGGGGCCTCGGCTCGCGCGTCCCGCCCGACGACGGCGCGGTCGTGCTCGACCTCGGGCGCCTCGACGCCATCGTGGACTTCGACGAGTCCATGGCCTGGGTCACCGTCGAGCCCGGGGTCACCTTCGCGCAGCTCTACGCCTTCCTGCGCGCGCGCCGCTCGCGGCTGTTCGTCAACACCATCGGCGGCTCGCCCCACGCCAGCGTGCTCGCCAACGCCCTCGCCCGCGGCGACGGCGCGGGCCCCCTCGGCGACCGCTGGTCGCACGTCTGCGACCTGGAGGTCGCGCTCTCCACGGGCGAGACCCTGCGCACCGGGTATGGCCGCTTTGCGAACACACCCCTCCGCCCGCTGCACCGCCACGGGGTGGGCCCCACCCTCGACGGGCTCTTCTCGCAGTCGTCCCTCGGGGTGGTCACCCGGCTCACGCTCTGGCTGAGCCCGCTGCCCCGCTCGCTCCAGGCGGTGCGCTTCTCCGCCGCCACCGACGAGGGCCTCCCCGGCCTCATCGACGCCCTCCGCGCCCTCATGCTCGAAGGCACCCTCCGCTGGCCCATCGGCCTCTGGAACCACACCCGCGTGCTCTCCACCCTCGAGCGCCGGGGCGACGTCCCGCGGCAGCTCGCGCAGCGCGGGCTCACCCACCGCTGGTACGGACTCACCGCCCTCGCGGGCATGACCGCGCTCCAGGGCCGCGCCCACCGCGAGCGCCTCGTCGAGGTGCTGGGCCCCGCGGTCGACACATGGAACATCGAGGAGCGCACCGGCGAGCCCCACAGCGGCCACGAACTCCTCCTGGAGCAGGAGCCCGCGTTCTGCTTCCTCCAGGGCATTCCGCACGAGGAGAGCGTGCGCAGCGTCTACTGGCACCAGCCCGCCTCTCCCGCGACCGACCTCGACCCCGACCGCGACGGCTGCGGCGTGCTCTGGTCCTGCGCCGCGGTCCCCTTCGAGGGCGCGGCCGTCCTCGCCGCGATGCGCGCCATCGAGGCCGTCATGGCCGCCCACGGCTTCGACGCCCTCATCGCCGTCATGGCCCAGCAGCCCAGGGCCCTGCACCTGGCCCCGTTGATCCTCTGGGACCGACACCTCCCCGGCCGCGACGCCGCCGGCCTCGCCTGCCACGCCGCGCTGCGCGAGGCCTTCACCCGCCTCGGGTGCCTGCCCTACCGCCTCGGCACCGCCCCCCTCGACGCGTTGCCCCCGGGCAACGACGACCACGACGCCGTGATGGCCCGCCTGCGCGACGCCCTCGACCCGACCCACACCCTCGGCGATCGCTGACCCCCCAGAAAGACCACCAGGGCCGATGGCCACGCTGGACCATCGACCCTGCTGAAATACTTAGCGGCGGTCACCGTTGGCGTTTGGGGGGGGGACGCCGGTGCCGCCGCTCGAGAAACTATATCGCATGGTTCGTGCCAGGAGGCCTTGCACGGTAATTATAGGGGAATGTGTCTCCCGAGACCCCCGCGATCTTTCATGGATGCAACGCGTTGTTTGCGTCCATGAGAGTCACAGGTTGCGGCGGGCGAGGTCGGCCGCGCCGATGACCCCCGCGCGCGACCCGAGGCGACCCTCGACGATGCGCACGGACTTCCGCAGATCGGGGTGGCTGCTCAGGTCGAGCCCGATGCGCACGGCGTCCTTGATGACGTCGCTGGAGTCCCACACCCCGCCGCCCATCAGCACGGTGTCGGGGTTGAGGAAGGTGACCATCGAGCCGAGCACCCGACCGAGCTGCATCCCGCCGCCCTCCAGCAGGGCCTGGGCCTCGGCGTCGCCGTGGTTGGACAGCTCCTCGAGGTCCGCCGCGGTGAGCTCGCGCATCTCGGAGTCCGGGCGCACCAGGGAGATGCGCCCCTCGGCGACGCTCTGCCGGGCCTTGAGCGAGAGCGCGTGGCCGCCCACGTAGGCCTCGAGGCACCCGCGCCGGCCGCACCCGCACAGCGGACCGTCGTCGGGGCCGACCTTGATGTGACCGATCTCGCCGCCGAAGCCCCGCGCCCCCACCAGGAGGTTGCCCTCGGCGATGACCGCGGCGCCCACGCCGGTGCCCACGAAGATCACCAGCAGCGTGCGCGCCCCGACGCCCGCGCCGAAGCGGTACTCCCCCCAGGCGATGGCCTTGAGGTCGTTGTGCACCACCACCGGGAGCTTCAGCCGCCGGCGCAGCAGCTCGCCGAAGGGGACGTCGATCCACCCGAGGTTGGGCGCGCGGGTGACGAAGCCCGTGTCGCGCTCCACCCACGCCGCCACGCCGACGCCCACGGCGTCGATGGGGCCGCCCTGCGCCGCGGCGTCTTCCACCATGCGCGCGAGGCGCTCGACGGCGTCCATCGGGTGCGAGAAGCCCCCGTGCGTCAGGGACTGCAACCCCTCGACGGCGCCGTCCTCGGCCACCACGCCCATGCGCAGCCCGGTGCCCCCGAGGTCGATGCCGACAACCCGCTTCGTCAATGTGTCACCCCTGATCGCGCGCTTCGCGCACCACGGCCTCGACCTCTGCGCGCATCGCGTCGCGACGCGCCTCGGACTGCGCCTCGAAGCGCAGCACCAGCACGGCTTGCGTGTTGGATGCCCGCACGAGGCCCCAGCCATCACCGAAGTTGACCCGCGCCCCGTCGACCTCGCTCACGGGATACCTGGACTTGTAATGTTCGAGCACCCGCGCCACCACGCGGAACTTCACCTCGTCAGGGCACGGAACCCTGATCTCCGGCGTGACGAAGGTCTTCGGCAGGTCGCCGAGCATGTCCGCGAGGTCGGCCTTGGAGGCCGCGATGATCTCCAGCAGCCGCAGCGACGCGTAGATGGCGTCGTCGTAGCCGAAGTACCGGTCGGCGAAGAAGAGGTGCCCGGACATCTCGCCCGCCAGCAGCGCCTGCTCCGCCTTCATCTTCGACTTGATGAGCGAGTGCCCGGTCTTCCACATGATGGGCCGGCCGCCGCGCTTCGCGATGTCGTCGTAGAGGGTCTGCGAGCACTTCACCTCGCCCAGGATGGCCGCGCCCGGGTGGCGCGCGAGCACCGCGCGGCCGAAGATCACCATGAGCTTGTCGCCCCAGATGATCTCCCCGGTGGGGTCGACGGCGCCGAGGCGGTCGGCGTCGCCGTCGTAGGCGATGCCCACCTCGGCGTGCGAGTCGTGCACCCGCTCGATGAGCTCGGCGACGTTCTCGGGCAGCGTCGGGTCGGGGTGGTGGTTGGGGAAGCGGCCGTCCATGTCGCAGTAGAGGGCCTCGGGGTTGAGCCCGAGCGCGCTCATGCAGGCGAGCGCCAGCGGGCCGCCCGCGCCGTTGCCCGCGTCGACCACGACCTTGATGTCCGTGCGCGCCAGCCGGATGTTGCCCTTCATCCACGCCACGTAGCGCGGGCCCACCTCGGCGGACTCCACGTGCCCGCCCGGGGCGCGCAGGAAGTCGCGCCGCTCGATGCGCTCGCGCAGCGCCCTGATCTCGTCGCCGTGGAGGGTGTCCTTGCCCACCAGGATCTTGAACCCGTTGTCCTCCGGCGGGTTGTGGCTGCCGGTGACCATCACGCCGCCGTCGGCGTCGAGGTGGTGCACCGCGAAGTAGAGCAGCGGCGTGGGGCCCACCTCGGTCTTCACCACGTGCCGGCCGGTCTCCAGCAGGCCCTCGATGAGGGCGTCGCGCAGCCGCTGCGAGGAGACGCGGCAGTCGCGGCCCACCATGATGCGCCGCTTGCCGCGCTCGGCCATGACGCTGCCGAGGGCGCGGCCCAGGTCGCGGGCGAGCTCGTCGGGCAGGTCGCGCTCGGCGTTTCCACGGACGTCGTACTCGCGGAAGATCTGCGGGTTCATGGCGCTGGATGCCTCTCGTCCTTCGGTCAGAGCACGTCGTGGCGCCGCGCCTCGGAGAGCGCGTCCACGGCCTTCTTCACGTCCTGCGCGCGCTCGCGGCTCATCACCAGGAGCACGTCGCCGGTGTCGACCACCACCAGGTCGCTCACGCCCACCAGCGCGACCACCTTGCCCGCGGGCGCAACCACCACGTTGCCGCGCGCATCGACGACGGTGCCCTCGACCCCCGCCAGCACGTTGCCCGCGCCGTCCTTGAGCCCGAGCTCCCAGGCCGCCTGCCAGCTGCCCACGTCGCTCCAGCCGCAGCTCACAGGCACCACCGCGATGGCCCGCTCGTTCTCCATCACCCCGTAGTCGAGGGAGACGTTGGGCAGCCCGGGGTAGCGGGCGTTGACCTCGCGCACCTCCTCGACGACCCCCAGCTCGGCGGCCCGGTCGAAGGCCGCCGTGGCGTCGGCCACCGTGGGCAGGTGGGCCCGCACCGCGCGCGCCATCACGTCGGCGCGAAACACGAAGATCCCGGCGTTCCAGAGGTGCTCGGCCCCGAGGAGGTACTGCTCCGCGCGCGCCGCGTCGGGCTTCTCGACGAAGGCCCGCACCACGCGCACGCCGTCCGGCGCGCCCGCGAAGGCTTCGCCCACCTGGAGGTAGCCGTAGCCCGTCTCCGGGCGCGTGGGGGTGATGCCGAGGGTGACGATGGCGCCGGTGCCGGCCGCGTCGGCGGCGAGGCGCAGGGCGGCGAGGAAGGCGGGCTCGTCGCTGATGTGCGCGTCGGCGGCGAGCACCACCACGACGGCGTCGGGGTCGCGGCGCTGGATGACCGCGGTGGCCCAGGCGACGCAGGGCGCGGTGTTGCGGCCGACGGGCTCGAGCAGGATGTTGGCCGCGGGCACCGCGGGGCAGGCCTCGTGGGTGGCCTCGGCGAGGTCGGCGCGGGTGACGATGAGCACGCGCTCGGGCGGCGAGAGCGGCGCGACGCGGTGGACCGTGGCGGTGAGCAGCGGCGTGACCCCGTCGCCCAGCGGGAGGAACTGCTTGGGCTTCAGCCGCCGCGACGAGGGCCAGAAGCGGGTGCCCGAGCCGCCCGCCATGATCACCGTGTAGATCTCGCTCATCACACTCCTCGCGCCCGCAGAAACAGGGACGAGCCGTGTACCACGGCCGCGCCCGCGGTTGCACCGGTCACCACAGGCCCACCCGCGCCTGCAATCACCAGCCTCGCCCTCCGAGGGGAG
>CAIOSS010000623.1 GCA_903860995.1 uncultured delta proteobacterium
ATCGCGCGGGCCTGGTCGTCGGTGACGTCATCGTGCTCTCGCAGGGGGAGGCACCGGGCTCGGTCGAGGCGTTCACCACCTCGGTGCGCGCGGCCGGGTCGGGCGCCGAGTACGCGATCGTCGTGCGTCGCGGCGTCCGCCGGGTTCCGCTTCGGGCGCGCCTGGAGGCCCCCCCGGAGGCCGCTCCCCAGGGAGGGCTGCGCGTCGGACAGCCGCCGCCCGCGCTCGGCGCGAGCACGGTGGCGATGGGCACCGACCCGGTCGATCTCTCCCAGCTCCGCGGGCGTGTGGTCATCCTGGACTTCTGGGCGAGCTGGTGCGGCCCGTGTCGCATGATGATGCCGGTGCTCAGTCAGATGGCTGAGCGGTACCGCGCGCAGGGGCTCACGGTGCTGGGGCTCACCGACGAGCCCGTCGAGGTCGCGCGCTCGGTCGGCATGCGCCTCAACATCCGCTACACGCTGGCCTCCAACACGCTGGCGATGCGCAGCTACGCCGTCCACAACCTGCCGACGATGGTGGTGGTCGACCGCGGCGGGCACATCCGCGAGGTCACCGTCGGCACCGAGGCCCCGGGCGCCCTCACGCAGACCATCGAGCGGCTGCTCGCCGAGCCCACGCCGTAGCGCGCTCAGCGCAGGGGCGCGCGGCGGTAGCCGGTGCGGTGTGCGACCAGGAGCGGAATGCCGCTGCCGAGGAACAGCGCGCCGAGCAACGAGAGGGTGACGGCGATCGTCGGCCGTAGCTGATCGGCGGCGCCGACGCCCTCGATCTGCTGCGCGAGGGCCACCGAGGCGGTGGCGATCATCATGGTCGCGCCGAGGGCCGTGAGGCCGGTGCCGATGTTGAAGAGGGCGCTCGAGGGCGCGCGCATCTCGAGCGAGGTGGCGGCCGCGACGTCGATGTCGAGGTCCGTCGCACGCAGGCCCGGCGCCGTGCTCCGGAGGCGCAGCGTTCCGGGCGGCACCCATAGGTGGCACGGGGTGTCGCAGGCGCCCGCGGCCCGGATCACGGGGCCGGGCGCCGCGGCGGAGGTGATCGCGGCGCGTGACTCGACGACGACGTGCTGCGGACGGGCGGGGGAGCGGAGCCGGAGCAGCACACGACCGGGCGCCGGGCGCTCGTCGAGCAGCAGCGTGGGCGCGGCGGGCGGGGGGCGCGCCGGGGCGCGGCGGAGCCACGGCTGCGCCGACGCGGGCGGGGTCACCAGCAGCAGGAGCGCGAACGCGGCGCACCGGGGAGGGAGGAGGGCCATCGTCGCGGGGGAGCATCGGGGGGCGCGGCCGCGCGGCGCAAGGGGAGGGCGCTCACTCGCTTGACCCTTCGCACCTTGCAGAACACCCTCCGGCCCTTCACCGCCCCGAAGCTGGAACCCCTCCCCATGACCAAGCGCCTCGCCCTGGTGACCTTCGGCTGCCAGATGAACGTCCACGACTCGCAGCGGATCGAGGAGCTCATGCTCGCCGCGGGCTACGAGATCGTCTCGGAGACCGACGGCGCGGACGTGGTGATCCTCAACACCTGCTCGGTGCGGGAGAAGGGCGAGCAGAAGCTGCGCAGCGAGGCCGGTCGCCTGAAGAAGGCCGACGTGGTGCTGGTGGTGGCCGGCTGCGTCGCGCAGCAGGAGGGCGAGCGCCTGGTGAAGGACATGCCCTTCATCGACGTCGTGGTGGGCCCCGACAACCTCGCCGAGCTCCCCTCGCTGGTGCGCGACGCGGAGCTGGGGGCGACCCCGGCGGTGCGCACGGTCTTCGACGTCGACGACCCGCGCTTCCTGACCAACCAGGTGCGGGAGGGCGGGGTCGGGGCGAGCGCGTACGTCACGGTCATGAAGGGCTGCGACGAGCGCTGCTCGTTCTGCGTGGTGCCGTACACCCGGGGGCCAGAGCGCTACCGGCCCGCGCGCGACATCGTCCGCGAGGTGCGCGCGCTGGTCGAAGGCGGCGCCCGCGAGGTGGTGCTGCTGGGCCAGACGGTCAACAGCTTCATCGACCCGGAGGCCCCGGTCGACGCCGACCGCGACCCCGACGAGTCGCAGTTTCCCGCGCTGCTCCGCCGCATCGCCGACGAGGCGCCGGGCCTCGACCGCCTGCGCTACACGTCGCCGCACCCGCGCCATCTGACGGCGTCGCTCGTGCGCGCGCACGCCGAGCTCCCGGTGCTCGCCGACCACGTTCATATGCCCGTGCAGTCGGGCTCCGACCGGATGCTCAAGCGCATGATCCGCCGGTATACCCGGGCGGAGTACGTCACCCGCATCGACGCGCTGCGCGCCGCGCGCCCCGCGCTCACCCTCACCACCGACATCATCGTCGGGTTCCCGGGCGAGACCGCGGCGGACTTCGAGCTCACGCTCTCGCTGGTGCGCGAGGTCGGCTTCACGGCGCTTTACGGGTTCAAGTATTCGCCGCGCCCGCTCACCCCGGCCCTGCGCCTCGACGACGACGTCCGCGAGGAGGAGAAGCAGACCCGCCTGCTGGCGCTCTTCGAGGTGAGCGAGGGGCTCACGCGGGCCCACCTCGCGTCGATGGTGGGGGCGCGGGTCGAGGTGCTCATCGAGGGGCCCAGCCGCCCCGGGGCGAGCACCCGCGTCGGCCGCACCCGCCGCAACGAGATCGTGCACCTCCCCGGCGGCGCCGGGCTCGACGCGGGCGCGGTGGTCGTCGCGGAGGTCGCGCGCGCCAACAAGCACTCGCTGGAGGGCCGGCTCGACGCCATCAAGCGCCCCGCGCCGCCCCGGGTGGCGCAGACCCACCGGCGCATCGCGCTGCCGGTGGTTCAGGCTTGACCGCCCACGTCCGCGGACTGCTGCGGCCCTACGAAGGGGTGAGCCCGTCCCTGGGCGACGACGCCTTCGTGGCCGACGCCGCGGTGGTGGTGGGCGACGTCATCGTCGGCCCCGGGAGCTCGATCTGGTACGGCGCCGTCCTGCGCGGCGACGTGATGCCCATCCGCGTGGGCGCGCGCAGCAACATCCAGGACCTCACGATGGTGCACGGCACCACCGGCCTGTCAGCGTCGAGCATCGGCGACGAGGTGACCGTAGGGCACCGGGTGATCCTGCACGGATGCACCATCCACGACCGGGTGCTGGTGGGCATGGGCGCGATCGTGCTCGACCTCGCGGTGATCGAGTCGGAGGTCGTCGTCGGGGCCGGGGCGCTGGTGACGCCGCGGTCGCGGCTGGAGTCGGGGTGGCTGTACCTCGGGAGCCCCGCCAAGA
>CAIOSS010000624.1 GCA_903860995.1 uncultured delta proteobacterium
CGACGGGGCGTTTCGACGCGTGTTCGCGGGCGACGCGCCGGCGTACTCCGAGGCGCTCGGCGCGTGGCTGGTGGTCACCGACGACGGCACGCGGCTGCGCCTCGCGGACGACGAAGCCGGCGAGCGCCGCTGGCTGACCGGCGAGGAGGCCGCGCGGGCGCAAGCGCAGGCCGACCGCGAGAGGGCCCAGGCCGATCGGGCGCAAGCGCAGGCCGAGCGCGCGCGGGCCGACGCGCTCGCCGAGCGTATCGCCGCCCTGGAGGCGCAGCTCAACGCCAGCGACGCGCTCCCACGCGGACCGTCCCCGGCGCGCTGACGTGCACGGACCACCGCGCCTCGCCCCAGGTATCCGCTGTCCACGGTCACCCACCGAACGCTCCCCGGTGGAGTGGGACGGGCCATCTCCATCGCTGCGAGCGCGGGTTGACCGAATGTGCCGCAGCGGTGGCGGCGGGTCGCGCGACCGGAGCGTGACGCCCTGATTCCCCGATCATTTCCGTCAGGGGCAAGGCTGGCATCGCCTTCGCTCAGGGCACGCGGCGCTCATGGCCACGGCCGCCAACACCACGGGCGCGTACGTGCGCCACGACCCGACGCAGACCACGCTGCACGCGCTCGTCGCGAAGCACCTCGTGACCTGTCTTCGCGTTCGCCGAGGAGCGCTCGGGGCGCGGCCACGACATGCTGGTGGCGCTCTCGTGCAAGCTCCGCGGCGTGTGCCCGTCGTGCGGCGGGCGGCGGATGTGCCAGACCGCGGCGACGGTGTGCGACCGGGTGCTGCCGGACGTGCCGCTGCGGCAGTGGGTGATGAGCGTCCCGTACGAGCTGCGGAGGGTTCTCGCGTCCGACCCGGCGATGCTGACGCGGACGTCGCGGGTGTTCTTCGAGGAGTCGCGCCACTGGTACCGCGAGGCGAGCGGCATCGCGCGGAGTGAGGCTCAGCCGGGGCCGCACAGGCCGTCGACGCAGTAGCGCGAGCAGCAGTCGCGCGGCGTGGTGCAGCGCGCCGAGGTGGGACGGCAGCTGCAACGCCCTGCCTCGCAGGTGGAGCCGCCGCAGCAGTCGCTCGACGAGGTGCACACCTCGTCGACGTTGCGGCACTGTCCGCACGAGTTGTTGATGCACGAGTTGGGCGGGCAACACTCGGTCGAGGTGGGGCCCGAGCAGCTCCCGCCCCCAGGCACGCACATCGGCCGCGGGGCGCACACCCCGGCGATGCACGCGTTGGGGGCGCAGCAGTCGGCGTCGGCGGCGCACATCTCGCCAGCGGGGCGGCACGGCGGCGCGCAGCGGCGCTCGCGGCACGTCTGCGGCGCGCAGCAGTCGGAGTCGGTGGCGCACACCGCCCCGGAGGCGGGGCAAGGCTGCCAGAGGCGGTACGAGACCACGACCTCGTCGCCCATGTTGGGGCGAAACAAGTCGCCGTAGATCACGATGGAGCGCGAGACGCCGTCGTAGTCGAAGCCGCTCGCGCGAGAGCGGGGCACGTCGAGGCCGCGCACGCGCACCTTGATGGTGCTGGTGATGGGC
>CAIOSS010000625.1 GCA_903860995.1 uncultured delta proteobacterium
CGCCGTAGTGACCTTCGAGGGTTGCGGTGATCACCTCGCGCGGGCCGCGAACGGACGCCCGTGAGGCGGCCTCGATGCACTCCATCCAACGGCGGGAGAGGGCGTCGGTGCGCTCCACGACGAGGAGGTGATGGAGTCGCTGTTGGAGGTCGGGGCGCTCGGTGATGGCAGTGAGTCGCGCGCGCTTGCCGACGCCCGCGAGCGAGAGCCCGTCGAAGCGCCGCGGGAGGCGCACCGCCTTCGGGTCGAGCGCAGAGAGCGCGTAGCGAGCGAAGCCGTCAGCGCGGGAGCGGACCTCGGTCGCGTCCCAGAAGCGCTCGATGATCTCGGTGGCCGCGGGCGAAGGGCGGTACGTGCCAGGGAGCACCAGGCCGACCAGCCGCAGGGACGAAAGGTAGGCGCCGAGTCCACCCAGTTCCGACTGACGGGCGATGAGGTTGAAGTCCAGCAGGAGCGCCGCATCTCCCGGCGCCCATGCGCGCTTCGCGCCCCGGATACCGCGCATGCCGTCGGGGTGCGATGCGCCGATCTGACCGTCGCGAGACTCCAGTACCGCGAGTGCCCAGAAACGCTCCCAGCGTCCGAAGAGCTCGACGCGACGGTCGTCCTGATCGGGGAGACCGTAGGTCTGCAGGGCCTGCTCCGCGAGGTGCAGGCCATAGAGCACCACCGCGTAGTACCAGGCCCGCGACGTACGGGTGGTCAACGTCGGGAGCAGCCAGAGACCGACCTGCTGGGCGAGGTACGCGAGGGCGAGCGGATCTTCAGGCGTGAACTCGGAGTCGTCCGCGGGGCGCTGACCCCAGAAGAGTGAGTCCGATGGGCGTTCGATCGGAATGAGGTTCATCGGGAGGATCGATCCGATCTGGCAGAGTGGTTGCAGCGCACACAAGTCACAGGCCAGCGTACGAGGGAGTGGCACCCTCGACTGCAAAGCGCATCAGTGCTGCGACCATGCCGTCACCGCCATTGAAGACACCCCATCCACCGCAGATGAGGCCCGGTGGAATGGCCTCCGCCGCCGTCGTCGCAAGCAGGACGGTCAGCGCAGCAGCCCATCCGCGTCTGCTCTCCACCTGAGTTCTCCGACCGCGCGGTGTCGATGCACCGTACCTGTTTAGCTCAGTGAGGTACGGGGCCGGGTGCCCGACCGCGCACTCCCCGGCGGGTCGCTCACAAAGCCCTTGTTTCTCCGGCGCGACGAGAGCTCTACTCGCGGCGTGACCGACGCCGAGCGCATCGCCGAGTTGGAGGAGCAGCTTCGCCAGCGCGACGCGCGGATCGCGGAGCTCGAGCGCACGGTCGACGAGCTGCGCAAGGTGATCGACGCGTGGAAGCGTGGCCATCGTGTGCGCCCCGGCGGCAAGATCGCGCAGAAGCCCCGCGACAAGCGGCGTGCGACGGGTCGCGGCCCCGGTCGGCCCGAAGGACACGAGGGCACCAGTCGTCCGGCCCCGACGTCCGCCGACCGCGACGTCGTCGTGCCCGTGCCGGAGACCTGCGCGTGCGGCGGCCCCATCGACCCCACCGACGAGGAGCCCGGCGAGCACTTCGTCGAGGAGATCATCCCAGCGCGCAAGGAGGTCATCCGGCTCCGCCGGTGTCGGGGGCGCTGCCGCGACTGCAAGGCCGCCGTGCTGGCGCCGCTGCCGGGCGGGCTGGGCCCGAGCCCGAAGCTCGGCGTGCGCGCCCAGGCCGAGATCGTCCAGAGCAAGACCGAGCTCGGGCTGACCCTCGGCCAGACGAAGAAGCTGTTCGAGCGGCAGGGATTGACCATCTCGCGCGGGGGGATCCAACAGATCCTGCACCGCAGTGCGGAGGTGCTCGCGGCGGGTCACGCGGCGCTCAAGGCCGCGATCCCGACGGCGACGGTCGCGTGGGCCGATGAGAGCACGCACAAGGTCGACGGCGCGTCGGGCTACCTGTGGCTGGTGATGACCCCGGAAGTGGTGCTCTACGAGGCCGATCGCTCGCGCGGTCAGGAGGTCGCGCAGCGGCTGTTCAAGGGGTTCACGGGCACGCTGCACTCGGACTTCTACTCGGTCTACTGGACGCTCGCCGGAGTCGCTCACGCGCCCTGCTGGGCTCACCTCTGCCGCACCGCGCGGCAGATCGCGGAGCGCCAGTCCGAGTCGGAGGAGGCCACCACGTTTCACGATCGGCTCTCGGGGCTCTACGGCCGCGGCGCCGCGGCGCAGGGGCGGCCGGCGACGGCGGAGCGCAACGCACGGGCGATCAGGGGTGACCTGAAGACGCTGGCGACGGACGCGGACCTCGCCGCGAACGCGGACGTCGCACGCCTCCAGCGCCGCATCGTGCGGCACCTGCCCGAGTTGGTGACGTTCATCACGAACCCCGATCTGGAAGGCACGAACAACCGGGCGGAACGGGAGTTTCGCCCCCACGCCATCGGGCGTCATCGCTCGGGAGGCGCCCGGTCCGACGCGGGGGCAAAGACGTACGCGATCAACCTCTCGGTCGTGCGAACGGTTCACCTTCACGGCGGCGACTTCATCGACACCTTCCGGCAGGCGCGCATCGCCTTCCACGAGGGCGGTGACTTCCCGACGCTCTTCCCCGGCCAGCCCGCGACGCCCGCCAGGTCAGCGCCTCTTCATTGAGCTAAACAGTCACGATGCACCCGATCACCAGCCGCTAGCGAACACAGCGAAAGCCTAGATTCCTCAGGTATCGAGTCGGATCTCGATAGACCCTATTCGTAGATCTCACGTCAATGGCGTTTGATGCGGCGAAGTCTCCGCCCCGAGAAACACGAGTTGTTCCGGTCGCTGGACCTGAAGGATTCAGAAGCGGCGTGCCCGTGTCGGCTGGATACGTCATCGCATACCAGTCCGCCGTCCACTCGGCGACATTGCCGCCCAGGTCCCACAAGCCCAGAGCGGTCACGTCACCGCTCACCGCCTGAACCGGGCACGAAATGCCCAAATTACCGCGACCCCAGCACAGTTGCGTCGTTGGAACCGCGTCGCCCCAGGGAAACATCCGTCCCTCGGTGCCCTTGGCTACGTACTCCCACTGAGCCTCCGTCGGGAGTGAGCCTCCGCGCCAGCGACAGAAGGCGTCCGCATCACTCCACGTGACGCAATTGATCGGATGCATCTCCCGACCCGGCTCCATCCAGTTGCATCCCATCCCAGTCGTTCCCGAACATGAGCCGGCTGAGACGCAAGCACTGAAAGACGCTACGGTGACCTCGGTGATATCCATGCAGAAGGCCGATAGTTCGACCGAATGAACCGGCCTCTCATCGTATACTCTCCCCATATACATCGCTGATCCCATCAGGTAGGTACCTGCGGGGACCATGATCATTCCAGCGGGACATCCGCCGGAGGAGATGCAGGCTCCCCCAACGCAGTTCGTGCTCGCAGGGCAGGCATTGGCACAAGCGCCACAGTTGGCGCGATCTGTCGCCACAGCCCGACAAACCCCCGCACAACTGGTCTGACCCGCGGAACATCTCGGGCCGACGTCCATCACCTGCATCCCGCGATCAGTCACCGTGCCGGAGTCAACCGTCATGCTTCCAGCGTCCTCCGTGGCCATGCCGCGATCGGTCAGTTGAACGGTTCCATTGTCCAATGTCGATCCGGTGTCCACTGCCTGAACATCGGTGGCGCCACCGCCACCGCCATCGATTCGCGGAACGGTGTTCAACTCAACGCAACCAACCCACGCGACTGCGAACCCACCCCCGAGCAACTTCCAAGATCGACGCATCTCGTTCACCATGCCCCCCCGAGACCAAGTCCAATCGCGCCCGGACCAGCGGTAAGGCGGATGCCTCGCGTCGTCCGATGGGCATGTTCCTCAGAGCCGCTGGGTGGCGCTGTCGCCAGGAGAACGGCGCCGGTCGCGGCCAATGCGCCACCCAGAACAAAGCCGACCACGCTCACCGTCTGCATCGTCGCCGTGGTCGCCTGGCTATCCGCACAACGGGAACCGCCGAACACCGACGACCCATCCATCCAACAACCGTCGTCATTGAACTGTGTCGCAGCACTGTTTCGCAGAATCAGCCCGACAACGCCCGTCGCGATGGCTGCCCCGCCCACCGCGATCGATGTGATTCCCAAGGTGCGCATCAACGAGGTTACGGCCGCGGGTTGCACCCGTTCCGTGGTCGCACTCGGGGTCCCGACGGCTGCGGGCCGTCGCTCCGCCCCGGTCGGACGAAGTTCAATGTCCTGCACAAACGCCTGTTCGACATTGCCAGGAACGGACAACGTCATCGAGGCTTCTTGATATCCCTCGGCCCGCACGACGACCGGCACGTCGCCCGCAACCACACGCACGGGGAAGGTCGTCACGGCGTGCCCGTTCACCTCGATCACGGCTCCGGGAACGCTGCAGCGCAAGGTCAGGAGTCCGACGCGAGCCTGAACCTGCCGCAACGTCTGCTCGAGGCCCGTGTGCTGCGCGCGGATCCACTCGTCGCTCGCCGAACCGAGGGCAGCCCGCATGTGGGCCTCCGCCTCGACCCAACGCCCGACCGCAGCCTCCGCCGTAGCCATCCGCCACAAGGCTCGCGGCTCTCTCGTTCGATCGTACAGTTCCCGGAAGAGGTCCAGCGCCTGCTGGTTCTGACCGCGCTGAAGGAGTTCGACCCCTCGCCGCTGCTGCTGCTCGATGGGCGACGCCGCAGGTTGTGACCACGCAGTCGCAGCAACCAGGGTCATCACCAATGCGGCAGTCGCCGCCCGCCCTGCTGAACTCATCTCCGTGTTTCCCTTTAGGCTCGTTCAGTGGATTTCAATGCCGGTACTGGTCACGCCACCACCAGGCGGTGCTCCTGTCGGCACCACGGGCGGCTCCCAGGTGGGCGTCGGAGACCGGCGCACCGCGGCCGTTCCACGACTCGGCGCTGGCGCTCGCACAACCTGAGCGGCGACCGGCCTCGGCGTCTGAGTGGGGACGGGCAACGGAGCGACGGACGGCGGCTCCACCCGTTCGAGCATCACCCGCTCCGGCGGGCGCCGGTCGGCGTCGAAGGAGATCTCCCGGTTCGCATAGCCTGCCGCCGACATCCGCAAACGATGCGACTGTCCATCGCGGGGAAGGCTCCGGGTGAGGCGTCCGTTTCCAACGAACTCCCCATCGAGTTCGAGGCGAGCGTTGACCGGAGTGACCTCGATCGCCACCACGTAGGGGGTCGGCACCTGCGCCACTGGCGCGGTGCTGCCTCGTCGTTCGCCCGACGTGCCGAGCAGGAATCCACCGCCGGCCACAAGAGCGACCAGCGCGACGGCCCCGCCGGCCATCATCGTAGTTCGCGCGACCCGACGCGATCCAGTGGCTTGGGTATCGATACTTGGCGCTCGCCCGGGGATCTCGCGCGGACCGAACGACGCACTCTGGGCAAGACCCACGGGCACCGGCGGGCTTTCCATGCCCAGCGTGCCGACCATGGGGGAACGTCCGCCGCTGACGGTCGCCGCGATCCCCTCGCTTCTCGCGGGGCTACTGTCATGTCCAGCGAACTCTGCCGACCACTCTTCTCGCAATGATGGACTCGCGAATGCCATCAGCGCCTGCCCCATCGCTCGGACCGAGGGGAAGCGGTCTTCGCGATCCTTCGACATTGCACGAAGCAGCACCGCCTCGAAGCCGGCGGGCAGATCGGGCACGTCCCGCATCGGGGGCACCGGAGCCGACAGGATGCCTGTCAATACGTCGATCATCGCCTCGCCCGGAAACGGGCAGCGCCCCGTGAGGCACTCATACAGGATCACCGCCAGCGCCCACTGGTCGCTGCGCCCATCGACGTCTTTCGACTCCCGGACCTGCTCTGGGCTCATGTAGAACACGGTGCCCATCATCGAACCAGTGCGGGTCATCGAATGTTTGGATTCGTTGACCTTTGCGATTCCAAAGTCGAGCACCTTCGCGACCACCTTCCCCGGCCGCGGAACCGAGAGGAAGATGTTGTCGGGCTTCAGGTCGCGATGGACGATGGAGGAGTCGTGAACCGTCGCCACGGCGGACACCACCGGCAACAGCAGTTCGATCGTGCTGCTCGCGGACAGGCGCCCTTCCCGGTGCAAGCGACCTCCGAGAGACTCGCCCTCCAGAAATTCCATCGCGATGAAGGGCACGCCCTCGTGCGCCCCGAGATCGAGCACGTCGACCACGTTCGGATGCCGCAACTTCGCGGTCGCTTCGGCCTCGGCGGTGAACCGCTGGAGAACCTCTGCGTTGTGAATCTGCGCAGCATGCAGAACCTTCAGCGCCACCCGCTTGCCGAGCGGCTGCTGCGTCGCCTCGTAGACCGCACCGAACGCGCCAGCGCCGAGTGAGCGTCGAATGATGTAGCGTCCGAACGAGCTGCCGCTCGCCAAGGCCGTCGAGTCACTCATGTCGCTTGGTTCTCCCCCATAGCCGTTGGCTATACCGCCCCACGATCCGCCCTGTCAATGCGTCCCCGAACCCGGCAGCGGGCCGACGCTGTCTGCAAGCCCAGCGCTCCAGAGGGCTAGGTCGCCGCACGCACGATGGGACATCGCCCGCACCCGGAATGCCTCGACGACCGGTTCTCATTCCGGGCGAACAGCCGTACCTTTTCGATTACGCGGATGTCCTCTGGTGTCTCGTCCACCGGGAGCAGGCGCCTGGACGCCACCCCTGGCAGGCCGACGAGTCAACGCTGTGTGGGTCCGTTCATGAAGCCTCTGCCGCACCTCTGCTCCTCCGCACCTTCCGTGGCGGCGTTCTCTGACCCTTTCGAGGCCGCTGCGGGCGCTCCAGGCGCGAAATCCCCTCCCCGTACCCTGCGCATCTATGCCCGATATACGTACATCGCAGTAGGTAAACCCGCAAAACGCCACTCCTCGCAGCAAGATTCGTTGCTCAAGCCGACGCCTTTCGGCCGTCTTTCATAGGAACTCAGGGTGATCTGGTGACGAGTTGATCCATGGTCGTCGCCACGACATGCACGTTTCGACGCTCCGGGCGCTCGCCTGGGTGCTGTCGTGCCCGGCGGACGAAGAGGCACGAGGATGGGCTGACGGACGCACCGAAGAAAAAGTTGGTCAGCGAGTACCCGACGATCCCCAGCTCGAGCCCGCCCAATGCGGCGTCACCCGGAGGGGAGACCTCATGGGACGAGCCTGGAATTCGTAGACGACGACGCGGGTCACTCGACTCGACCTGCCCTCCGGGTGAGATACAGCGTTGCGCCAGCCTGGGTGGTGCCTCGCGGGACGCGATCGCTGAGGTTGTTCTTCGGAGCGTCCTACGGCGGCGCACCCACGCTACAACATGCTCTTTCGACGGCATGTGCGCGGCGACGGCCATCGCGACGACCCGCAAGCTCTGCGCGTGGCAACGTGATGATCGCGCAGGTCCAGACGCTCTCCGATGTGGTCGATACCGGGTCGCAATGGCTGGGGACGACGAGGACGCCAAGACGGAGCGACACCCGCAAGACCCCGCCGGGGCGGACATGCCCGTGGCCGCGTCGCACAAGGTTGCTCCCGTCGGTTCGTGGCTGCTGCGAGTCGTGGACACCGGTGACAACCCTGACTTGTTGACCCCCCTACCCGTCACCTCGCCTGCCGGGCGCAATACGGCACTCTTGACCGGCGCGAAGCCGCCATGTCTCGAGGGCTCCTTTGACGGTGGCAGGTCCGGCCCCGACGCGGGGGAGTCCCATGGCCGATGCCGCCATGTCCCTGAATCCCGGAGCGTGGTCTCCCCGCCCAGACGAGCGACCCGCGACGCCCCCATCCTTGCAGTTTGTGAAGCCAGACTTTACAACTTCCGAACCGTGCATCCCGCCGCCGACCTCTCGCCCGACTGGATCGGTCTCATGGAGTCCGCCCGCGCGCGTGCCGGCTTCTTCACCGCTGCCGAGGCCGGAGCCCATCACATCTCGCCACAGCTCCTGCGCTACCGCGCCAACGCCGGCTGGGTTCGCCGCGAGCTCCGCGGGGTCTATCACTTCACGAGCGCCCCGCCGACCGAGCACGACGAGCTCATCGCGCTGTGGCTGTGGTCCGGCGAGGAGGCTGTGTTCAGCCATGTCACCGCGCTCTTCCTTCACGGTCTCTCCGATGCCCTGCCCGCTCGCGTGCATCTCTCGGTGCCACCATCCTGGCGCTACGCTCGCTTCGCGAAGCCGAGCCACGTCACGGTCCACCTCGGCACGCTCGAGGACGCCGACCGCCAATGGATGGGTCACATCCCGGTGACCACTCCCGCGCGCACCATCGCGGACTGCATCACCGCGCGGGTCAGCGCCTCGTGGGTCGAGCAGGCCATCACGCAGGCCCGTCGCTGCAAGCTCATCACCCCGGCCGATGCCGCGCGTCTGCTCCGTGCGCAAGCGAAGGCCGCCGCATGACCCCGCCAAAGACCTACCAGACACCCGCGGGGTTCAAGGTCGCCCTCGAGGATCGCCTCAAGAAGCGCGCCTCGCTGCGCGGGACCGTCGTCAACCGGTTCCGTCAGCGGTTCGTGATGGAACGATTCCTCGCACGCATCGCCCGGACGTTCGGCTCCAGCGTGACACTGAAGGGCGGTCTCGCCCTGGAGCTTCGCCTGGCCAATGCGCGCAGCACGAAGGACGTCGGCCTGCACACCGTCGGCGACCCCGAGGCCGTGCTCGGGAGGCTCCGTGAAGCGGCGGCCCTCGACCTCGGGGATCACCTCGCGTTCACCATCGACCCCGATCGGGAGCACCCGGCGATCGAGGACACGGTCTACGAGGGGAGGCGGTTTCGCACGGTCGCGAAGCTCGCCGCGGCCTCGCGCATAACTTCGACACGGCGTGAGGGCGCGGGAGCTCCTGGCAGGGGTTGCAGACACGGCCCGCGGTGGGGCAGGAGGCGGGTTGCGAAGACCAACTCCAACGACGCCGACGAGCC
>CAIOSS010000626.1 GCA_903860995.1 uncultured delta proteobacterium
CGGTGAGGGCGAGCGCGAGCAGGGCGTCGCGCCCGGCGAGCGGCGCGGAGAGGTCGGCGGCGCAGGGGTGCAGGGCGAGCGCGAGGGCGGCGCAGGCTGCGAGCGGGGCCGCGACGCGTGCGGCGCGAAGCAGGGCGATGAGCGCCGCGGCGAGGGCCACCGTGAGGCCGAGGTTGATCGCGTGCTGCGCGAGGGGGTCGGCGCGAAACCACTCCCAGGAGGTCCACGTGGCGAGGGCGCCGAGCGGGGCATGGTCGCGCACCGGGAGCCCGGCGCCGCGGAGCAGCGTGCGCCCCTCGACGAGCATCGTCGCGAGGCCCGCGAAGGAGCGGAGCGGGGGGTTGCGGGTGAGCAGGAGCCGGTCGCCGGCGAGCAGCGCCCCGCCGAGCGCGGCGGCATGGGTGAGGGTGGTGACCGAGAGCGCGAGTCCACGCCACGCGCGGTCTGCGCCCGCTGCGGGCGGGGGCGCCATCGGGGCGCGATGGGAGACTGCCCGCGGCGACGGCGTCAAGGGTCATCGACGCCGCGTCGGTCGCGGTCGATCAGCCCCGGCGCTGGACCCCGCAGCGGCCGCCGAGGCAGACGCAGCGGGACTGGTCGCAGTCGAGGGTGTTGGGCGCGCAGTTCCTCGTGCACATGATGGCCGAGCAGTTGGGGGCGCTCGCACGCACCACGCAGGCCGCGGGGTGGCAGCAGGCCGCGGGCACGCAGTCGGAGTCGGTGTTGCACGCGGCGGGCGGGTCGTGGTCCGAGCCCGCGGGGATGTTGTTGCCCCCGGGGCCCACGGCGGGCGGGATCGCCGAGGGGCGCCCGTCGGCGGGCGAGGGCTGCAGCGGCTGCCCCGACTGGACGCTGTGCGGCGACGGAGGGTTGGCCGACGCGGACGCGGGGCCGGGCTCGGCGTAGCCACCGCGGGACGCACAGCCCGTCACGAGCGCGAACAACACGACTGCATCGCGGGACAGGTTCATGGGATGGCTTCCATGGCCCCGGCGGGCGGCGGCGTCAATCGTTGGGCTCCGCGCTCCGGGGATGTGGGCGCGGACGATCGGAGCCGGGTTGCGGCGCCGGGGGGATGGGGTCCAACAGGAGATCGGGTGAAGAGTCGCCCACCGCTCGGAAGGACCCGCCTGCTGGTGCCCGGGCGGGACATGACCTGGAAGGTGTTCTTCACGCGGCTCATCAAGGAGCTCGACCACGCCTACGACGTCGTCGAGACGCGCCCCTTCTGGAAGCGCCGGATCCTGTGGGGCTTCAGCCAGTACGTGCAGCACTTCGGCAGCTACGAGGCGACCTACGGCGCCCTCGGCAGCGTGATCGTGCTGCTGCTCTGGATGTGGGTCTCGTCGATGGCCCTGATGCTCGGCGCGGAGATCAACAAGATCCTCATGCCCGTCGACGAGGCGGCGCAGGTCGCCACGCACGTCACCAACATGCCCGAGACGGCGAAGCAGCAGGAGGGCTCGCCCGAGATCCAGCCCGAGACGCACGCCGGAGAGCACGCCGAGACCGAGCTGGCGCACGCCGAGAGGCCCGAGGCGGCGGGGTGCGCAATGAAGACCCCAGGGCCCTGAAGGCTCAGCGGGCGCCGACGAGGATGGTCACCGAGGTGATGCGCGTCGGCGTGGCGGGCGGCTCGCCGCGGGCGACGCGGTCGAGCACGCCGAGGTCGGCCACGCCGAGCACCCGGCCGAAGACAGTGTACTGGCCGTCGAGGTTGGGCGTCGGGGCGAGCGTCAGGTAGAACTGCGAGCCGTTGCTGGTGGGCGAGGCCGAGCGCGCCATGCCGATGACGCCGGGGGCGTCGAAGCGCAGGGCGTCGGTGACCTCCAGGCCGAAGGAGTACCCGGGGCCCCCGCGGCCCCAGGTGGCGCGGCCGCCGTCGACGGTGTTGGGGTCTCCGCCCTGCGCGACGAAGCCCTCGATCACCCGGTGGAACGCGATGCCGTCGAAGAAGTGGTGGCGCGCCAGCCAGACGAAGGAGTTGACGGTGATGGGCGTGGCCTCCTCGAAGAGGTCGAGGGTGATCGCGCCGACGTCGGTCTCGACGAGCGCCCGGTAGTCATACCCGGCCATGAGCGCGGGCTCGGGCGCCGCGTCGAAGCGCCGGATGGCGACCGGAGAGAGGGCTTCGAGCGCGCGGTAGGTGAGCGTCGGGACGTCCACGACCACTCCCCGATCGCGCGCCACGGGCACGTCTCGCGCGGGCACGTCGGGGGCGACGGTGGCGTCGACCGGGGCGCCGAGGTCCTGCGCGGTCGAGGCGTCCACCGGGGCGACGGGGGCGGGCGTAGAGCCCGAGCAGGCGGCGAGGGGGAGGGCGAGGCACAGGGCGAAAAGGGGGCGCATCGGTGGTTGGCGGGAGAGCAGCACGATCCCGCGGCGGCGTCGATGGCGCCAAAGGGTCCTGAGGCACCATGTGGCCGCGATGAAGACGAAGACCCTGGGCGAGGCGGCGACGCGGCGCGAGAGCGACACGATGGGGGAGGTCGACGTCCCCGCTGACCGCTACTGGGGGGCGCAGACGCAGCGCTCGCTGGAGAACTTCCGCATCGGCGGCCACCGCTTCACCCCGCCCGTGCTGCGCGCCTTCGGGGTGGTGAAGAAGGCCGCCGCGCTGGCCAACCGCGCGCTGGGCCTGCTCGACGACGCGCGCTGCGAGCTCATCGTGCGCGCCGCCGACGAGGTCATCGCGGGCGACCTCGACGAGCACTTCCCCCTCGTGGTGTGGCAGACCGGCAGCGGCACCCAGACCAACATGAACGCCAACGAGGTGATCGCCAACCGGGCCAACGAGCTCGCGGGCACAGCCCTCGGCAGCAAGTCTCCGGTGCACCCCAACGACCACGTCAACCGCTCGCAGTCGTCCAACGACGTGTTCCCGACGGTGATGCACGTCGCGGCCGCGGGGGAGGTCACCGGGCGCCTGCTGCCCGCCGTGGCGGCCCTGCGCGGCGCCTTCGAGGAGCGCGCCCACGCCTTCCGCGACGTCGTGAAGATCGGGCGCACGCACCTCATGGACGCCACCCCCCTCACGCTCGGCCAGGAGTTCTCGGGCTACGCCGCCCAGCTCGCCTTCGCGGAGGCCCACCTGTCGCGCTCGCTCGACCCGGTGTTCGAGCTCGCCCTCGGCGGCAGCGCCGTGGGCACCGGGCTCAACACCCACC
>CAIOSS010000627.1 GCA_903860995.1 uncultured delta proteobacterium
CATCTGCTTCGGCGTGGCGCAGCCCATCAGCGACCTCGTCTACACCTGGGTGATGCCCCGCTTCGACGAGATCAAGCCCTTCATGAAGGCCGCGCTCGACTACTGCCTGGAGACCCGCGTGGGCTTCGGCGGCATGATCGGTCAGGGCGGCTACCCCCCGTGCATGCTCGACGGCGACCTGCGCTACTACCAGGGCAACCTCGGCAACATCTACCGCAGCGCCGACTGGGAGGACCAGTTCTACAAGGCCCCGCGGTGCGCGGAGTGCAGCTTCGACCCGCACTGCGTGGGCGTCCGGCGGCTCTACGTGGAGACCTACGGCGACGCGGAGATCAAGCCCTTCCAGGCCGACCTCCCGGCGAGCCCCGACGCCCGGGTCGTGCAGGCGCCGGTGGTGTCCGACGGCGCGCTCGTCATGCTGCGGCGTCGCAAGGACGACGCGACGCCGGTCCCGTGAGCGACGACCTCGCCGAAGAGCGGCGCGCGATGGAGCGCTGGGCCGAGGCCTTCGCGGTGGTCAACGGCTGGGCCCCGCGGCTCGACGACCTCGGCGGCGAGGGCGCCTTCACGCTCACCTTCGAGCCGCGCTTCGACCCCATCGAGATGCTCGGCGGCACCGGGCACTTCGCCCACCGGGCGAAGCTCGTGGAGCACCTCGGGCGCATGGGGTTCCGCTGGAGCGGGGCGGGGCGGGTGCTCACCGCGCCGTCGCCGGGGAGCTTCAACCTCCTGGCCGACCGGCTGCTCGCGCCCGACACGGGCTACCGCGTCGGCGTCGTCGTGCGCGACCAGCGCACCCTCGCCCTCGGGCCGTGGCTGCGCATGTACCTCGAGGGGCGCATCCCCATCCACCTCGCCTCGCCGCCGTTCCTCGACGGCGTCGTCGCCGCGCGGGGGCAGCGCCGGAGCTGGATCGACCTGCAGTTCCAGTTCCAGTCCTTCGCGCACGACCTCACGGTGCACGCGCTCAACTACCAGCTCATCCCCCGGGCCGCGATCGCCGCCCTCGCCGCCCGCGTCGTCGGCGCGCTGCCCGAGCGCCACGCCGGGTGGGCCCCGCCCGACGCGCCGGGGCCCCTCACGCTCACCACCTTCTTCGACAACGACCTCAACCGCTTCTGCTACGCGGTCTGGTCGCGCAGCGACGACCCGGCGGAGTTCGCGGCCATCTGCCTCGACAACCTCCCGCAGCTCCTGGGCTGCCTCGACCTCCGCATCGAGGAGACCCTCCAAGGCCTCGGCGACGTCCCCGACGGCGACACCAAGAACCTCCCGCCCCTGCGGCCGTGGGACTTCGACGTCAAACCCCGCGGGCCCGGAGCGCGCCGCGCCGCGAGCCCGGCCGCGCCGCTCGCCCCGGTGGCCTTCCGCGACCCGCCGCCGCCCGACGAGGAGGCCCGCGCGCTGCGGCTCAAGATCGCCCACGCCCTCGTGCGCGCCCCGCGCCTGCCCGTCGACCTGCCCGCCTTCGGCCTGCGGCTGCTCGACGTCACCGCCGACGCGAAGGGCGTCGCGCTGCAGCTCGGCCCCGAGCAGCCCGTCGCCGCGCTGCGCATCGCCCGCGCGAAGGCGGGCGCCCACGACCCGGTGCCGCTGCGGCGGCCCGGCGACCCGGCGGCCCCCGCGGTGGAGGTCACCGTGGAGGTGATCCGCGACGACGCCCGCCGCCACGAGCGCGGGCTCGGGGTGATGGCCGACCGCCTGCGGCGCGCCATCACCGCGCAGCAGTGGGAGGAGGCCCAGGGCCACGCGCGGGCCCTGCGCGCGCTGCCGGTGGGCGTCCCGATGGAGCACTTCCGCCAGCTCGTGCCCGGGCTGCACCACCCGTCGGGCCTCATCCGCACGGGGTTCCGCTGCAACCAGGACTGCGGGCTCTGCTGGCAGTCCCGGGACTGGGGCGGCTTCGACGGCGACAACGTCCTGCGCTGGATCGAAGACCTCACCCGCGCCGGCGCCCGCTCGCTCATCCTTTCGGGCGGCGAGCCCACCCTCGACCCGCACCTGCTCGACTACCTCCGGCACGCGCGCGCTCACGGGGTCACCTCCATCACCCTGGAGACCAACGCGATCCAGTGCGCCCGCGGCGACCTCGCCGTCCGACTGCGCGACGCCGGGCTCACCATCGCCTTCGTGTCGCTGCACAGCGCCGACGCGGCCGTCTCCGACGCCATCACCCGGGCGCCCGGCACCCACGCGCGCACCGTGAAGGGCGTCCACGCGCTGCTCGAAGCGGGCGTCACGGTGAAGATCAACGCCGTGATGACCCAGGAGGGCGTCCGCCACCTCAGCGCGCTGCCGGACTTCATCCACCGGGAGTTCGGCCGCTACGGGGACCGCCTCCAGGGGCTCATGCTCTCGTACCCCACCGACCCCTTCGACCAGGCGCTCATCCCCGCGATCGTCCCCGAGCCCGTCGCCCTGCGCCGCGCGCTGCGCGAGACCCTCGACCGGGCCTTCGCCGTGGGCCTCGTGCCCGAGGGGCTCGACGGCCCCTGTGGCCCGCCGCTGTGCGCCTTCGACGCCGACCCGCGCGTCACCGCGCTCACGCCCATCCCCGAGGCCCTCCCGTTCCGCCAGTACCTCGCCGGGTGCGCGGGATGCGTCGTGCGCGACGCCTGCTTCGGCTGCCGCACGGCCGACGTCTCCCTCTACGGCGACGCCTGCGCCGAGCCGCTTTCCGCGCGGCCCGGCGCGTAGCCGCCGAGGCGAGCTCGCGGCAACAATGCCCGACCGGAAATCCTGAGCGGATGACCGAAAGCATGCGGTCGCACGGAGGTTTTTTACCTGGTGTGATATCGAAACCCATGGCCATCCGGAAGGGAATAGCCTTCGCTGCGTGGGTGGCGGCAATGGGTCCGTGGGCTTGTGTGAGCCCCGCCAAGCCCCCTCCCTACGACGCCGGGAGCGGCGACCTCGGCACGTCCGCAGTGGACGCCTTTGCCCCGCTCGACCTGCCCGAAGTCTCGCCATCGATGGACGTCCTCGCCGAGGGCGCGACGGACGCGACGACCACATCCGATCGCGGCTTCCTCCCACCCACGCAGGACGCCTCCGACGCCTCCGTGGGGACCGATGCCTCCGACGTCCCGGCCACCTTCCCGAGCGACGCGAGGGCGGACGTGCAGCTCTTCGACGACGGGGGCCCCTGCGGCGGCGAGGGGCAGCGCTGCTGCGGCATCCTGTGCGGCCCCGGCCTGGGCTGCAGCGATGGGCGGTGCGTGAGCACGGCCATCCCTTGCGGCGGGGCGGACCAGCCGTGCTGCGTCGGCCCGTCCGGGGCGAGCTCGTGCGACCGCGGGCAGCGCTGCACCGCCTCGACCTGTCGCCCCTGCGGCATGCCCGGCATGACCTGCTGCGACCACGACTCCCCGTCGCCCTGCACGCTCGATCACTACTGCGCCGCGGGGGCGTGCGCGCCCACCCCGGAGAGCTGCGGGCACGTCGGGCAGGCCTGCTGCGCGAACAACGCCTGCACGGCCGGCGCGCGCTGCAACACCGGCGTCTGCATCATGGCCCCCACCTGCGGTGACCGCGGCCTGCCCTGCTGCGCCACCGACCCGCCCTGCCAGGGCGGCCTCTGCCAGGCCGGCTTCTGCGTCCGGCCGCCCATCGGCTGCGGCCGCAGCGACCTGCCCTGCTGCGAGGGCGACCAGTGCTCGTTCCTCTACCACTGCGTCGCGGCGGCCTGCGTGCTGCGGAACGTGACCTGCGGCGGCCTGGGTCAGCCGTGCTGCCCCGACAGCATCGAGGGGTGCGGCGCCCGCACGCGCTGCTTCGGCGGGATCTGTCACCCCACCCCCACCTGCGGCCTCGGCGGACTCCGGTGCTGCACCGAGGTCGAGGCCGTACAGGCCTGCTCACCCATGTTCCGCTGCGCCGCGGGCATGTGCATCCCATGAGGGGCCCCAAGAGCCCGCCGGAGATAAATTCACGACCATGAACACCCAACACCCGTCACCCCGCTACTGGCTCACCGTCACCTGCTGCCTCTGGCTGGGCGCGTGCGGAGATGAGCAGGGTCGTCCGGCAGTCCTCCAGTCCGACGCCGCGGCCGCGGCCGACGCACCCGACGCGACCGCGTCGGTCGACGTCCCGCGCGAAGACGGCGCCCTGGCCTGCACGACGGGGCAGACCCCCTGCGGCACCTACTGCGCCGACACCGCCCGCGACCCCCTCAACTGCGGCGGCTGCGGGATGCCCTGCGCGGCCGGCTCCGGGTGCACGGCGGGGCAGTGCCAGACGCCGATGACGGGCGACGGCGGGATGGTGGGGCCGGACGGCTCGCTGACGTGCGGCGCGGGACTCGTCACCTGCGGCGCCTACTGCGCCGACACAGCCCGCGACCCCCTCAACTGCGGCGGCTGTGGAATGCGCTGCGTGAACATGCCGTGCACCGCAGGGCTGTGCGTTCCGGCCGCGGGCGATGGCGGCACCGCCGGGGGCGACGGCGGCGGGCGCGGCGATGGCGGCGGCGGCACCGGCGGGGG
>CAIOSS010000628.1 GCA_903860995.1 uncultured delta proteobacterium
CGCTCACGGTGTCGCCGAGCGCGAGCGCCGCGCGGCCGGGCGGCGTCGCGCCCGCGCAGGCCGACAGCGCAGCCAGCAGGGCGGCCGGGCGCGGATCGAGGGACGCTCGGGGTGGACGACTTCCGCGCACGGCGCGCGGAGTCATCGGGGATTCTCCAGCGAACGGCAAGCGCGCCCGCGAACTCGGGAGCCCTCGTCGACCGATCAGCGGGTCACGACGACGTCCGCGATGAACGCGAGCGAGCCGCGGCGCGCCACGGGGACCATCTCGTCGGGCCGCAAGGCGCGCACGCCCACGCCTGGCCACGGGTCGAACACGGTCGCCTCCACGACGCGCACCGCCCCGTCGGACTCCTGGTACGTCACGCCGATGAGCAGCATCGCGTGGCTGGTGGTGCCGAACACCAGCGGCCGCCCGGCCCGCAGCGCGGCCACGAGCTCGCGGCTGTCGAGGCTGGATCGCCCTCCCTGGGCGTCGAAGACCCCGAGGAGGCGCGCGCGGAAGGGCGCGCCAGCGTCGTCGGTCCACGCGCGGTCGAGCAGCGCCGAGACGTTGGCGGCCGGGCCGCTTCGCATGTTGACCACGTCGCCGTAGACCTCGCGCACGATGCGCGCCTGCGACACCCGGTGCCCGGACGCGCGGAACGCGTTGGCCACCGACGCGGCCCAGCACCAGTGCGTCGCCTGCTGGTGGTCGAAGGGGGTCGACGGCGCCTCCGCGGCGGCGGTCCAAACCGTCGACGGCCCAGGGACCGCGGCCGTGCCCTCGCCCAGGCCCTCAGCCCGCGCGCTCCCGCTCGGCACCAGGACATGGAGCAGGAGGGCCGTGAGCACTGACACGACCAGGCCGGTCGGGCGTCGCATGGAGTCCGCGAATACCGGACTTCGAGACGCGGTGTCGAGGTGCCCGGGCGCCCCTTCTGCCCTCAACTGCGGCTGATCATGGGGAATGGTCGGAGGCCCTGCGCGACCGTACGCGCTGTGGCACCCGCCCCCACCAGGGGCAGATCGCATCGCCCCGGAAGGCCTCGGTGGCCTCGTATCTCCTCGGAATTACACGCTGCATGTCGAGGCACGGCATCTGCTCGGTGTGTGTTCGCCCGCCGCCCCGAGCGGTCGGGTTCGTTCGTCGTTGGGGACCGATCGGAGAGCCCGTCTTCCGGGCGCCAGGAGGCATTGTCATGAACCATCGCAATCGTCTGACTTCCGTACTGCTCGTCGCTGGAGCCCTCGCGGGCGCGGCGGCATGCAGCCAGAGCGAGCCCTCGGCCGCCTATCCGCCGGCGACCACCGTGTCGTCGGGCGGAACCGGCATGGGCGGGTACACCACCACCGGCGTGCGCAGCTCGCCGAGCGATCCCGCGGGCACGACGAGCCACGGGCAGCACTACATGCCGGGCTCGAGCACCTACGTCCCGCCGGGCAACGGCGCCGCGGGCTTCGACACCGGGCTCAGCGGCACCGGCACCGCCCAGGGGGCGGGCGGCACCCCCTCGACGCCGGGCTCCACGTGGACGCCCGACCCGGCCAACCCGGCGAACCGCCCGGGCGTCACGCCGACGCCCGACAGCGACCCGATGGGCACCAACGCCAGCAGCCCGGGCAATCGCACCGGGACCAGCAACCGCCCGCGCACCGGCACCACCACCCGCGGCACCACCAACCGCTGAGCCCGCGCCGCGGGCCCGCGCGCGGGTCGATGCCCTCTGCCCCGTAGCGCTTGACGCCTCGCGCGCCGCGCCGCTAACACCCGTCGGGTCCGCCGACGGACCTACCATGCACGCACCCGAGCCCGCCCCCGGCGTCGCCGACCCGCGGCGCTTCCTGCTCCGACGCATCCACTCGCTCTGCGGCGTTTTACCCATCGGCGTATTCCTGGTGGTCCACCTCTGGACCAACCTCCAGGCCCTCCGCGGGCGCGAGGCCTTCCGCCACGCCGTCGGTGAGATCCAAGGTATCCCCGCCCTCGCCCTCATCGAGGTCGCTGCCATCCTCGCCCCGCTAGCCTTCCACGCCGGGTACGGCCTCGTCCTCGCCGCGCAGGCGAGCTTCAACGTCCAGCGCTACGGCTACACCCGCAACTGGCTCTTCCTGCTCCAGCGCGCCACCGGGCTCGTGGCCTTCGCCTTCCTGGTGGTGCACCTCGGGCAGCTCCGCGCCGCCAAGGCGCTCGGCACCGTGCGCTGGGAGGCCTTCTACGACCGCCTCGCGCTTCTCCTCGGCTCGCCCGGGATGTTCGCGCTCTACGTCGTCGGCCTGACGGCCACGGTCTTCCACTTCGCCAACGGTCTCTCGACCGCCACGCAGACCTGGGGGCTCGCTTCGTCCGAGCTCGCGCGTCGCCGCGTGGCGGTGCTCTGCGCCGCGCTGGGCGTCGCGCTCTGGCTCGTCGGCGTCGACACGCTGTTGCACTTCTTCTACCGCTGCGGCGGAGTGCTCCCGTGGCCGGGGCTCGACCCCGACGCCGGGTGCCGAGACGCCGACATGCTGCGCGCCATGGTCGACGTCGGCGGCGCTCGCCTATACCGTGTGGGCCTCAACACCTGACCCAGAGGCGAGTCACGCAATTCACCGGCGCGCCGGTCGCTCGGTGACGGCGCCGCTCGCACCCCCCTCGAAGGGAAGCACCGGATGGCAGCGAAGTCCTCGATCCTCACGCAGTCGGGCCAGGTGCGTCGGGCGATCGTCGTCGGCGGCGGCCTCGGCGGCCTGATGACCGTGATCAAGCTCTGCGAGGCGGGCGTCCCGGTCGACC
>CAIOSS010000629.1 GCA_903860995.1 uncultured delta proteobacterium
GAGCAGCGGGTCGGTGAGAGGGTCGGGCAGGGCGGCGGGCGCGAGCGGGCGCTCGAGCTCCCCGCGGGCGCGGGCGATGTAGTCGTCGAGGGTGGCGTCGCGGCGGGCGCTCGGGAGGTCGTCGACGGGGCCTGGCGGCTGCGAGCTGGCGGGGCGCAGCCCGTCGAGCGAGCCCGCGACGAGGTAGGTGGGGAGGTCGAGCACCTGGCCGAGGAGGGTGGGGTCGACGCCCTTCACCAGCACGCCCGCGATGCGCTCGCCGCGGGTGATCATCATCGGGTTGATGAGGAAGGGCGCGGCGCCGGTGACGCCCGGCGTGGCGCGCACCGAGGCCATCACCTCGCGGTACTCCGAGAAGTCCCAGCCGTACTTCAGCACCAGGACGTGGGCGTTGACCCCGAGCACCTTGCTGCGAAACGACTCCTGGAAGCCCGACGTGATCGCGAGGGTGACCGAGAGGGCCCACACGCCGAGGGCGATGCCCAGGATGGCGATGACGCCGATGATGGAGACGAAGGCGCGGCGGCGCGCCCGGAGGTAGCGACCCGCGATCTGGAGGGCGAAGTCCACCGTCGGCTCTCTACTCCGGGCGCGCATGGGTGCCAACCCTGCGACGCGCGTCAGTGCGACAGGAATGTCAGCGTGGTGGATCACGGCGGCGGACGTTAGAGTCCTCGCCGTGTCTCGCTTGCTTGCCTCGCTCGCGATGGTCCTCGCCGCGTGCTCGAACGAAGTCCCGCCTGGCCCTTCCCCCGACGCCGGCCCCGCGAGCGACGTCGCCACGCCGCGCTGCGCCGTGCGCTTCGACGGCGAGGCCTCCCTCCGGGTGCGCACCAGCGAGCGCCGCCGCATGCGGATGGTGGTCGACCCGCCGACGCCGGGCGTCGGGCTGCGCGTCGGCGTCGTGGGGGTCGGGCTCGACGCCTCGCTCACCGAGACGCGGGTGGTCACCGGGCCCGACGGCTCGGCCGTGACCGAGCTCATCGCGCCGACCGACAGCGCCACGTTTCGGGTGCGGGCGACCGCCGAGTGCGGCGCGGAGGCCTCCGTCGAGGTGGCCGTGGGCGACCGGGGCTTCGGCTCCATCGTCGCCGAGGCGGCGTACCGTGGCTCCCGCACGCCCTCGCGCCTCGAGATCAACATCGCCTCCGGCAGCGAGTGCCCGGCCATGGGCGGCGACCCCGCCCGACGCACGATGGTTCCGCTGCCGGGGGGCATGGTGCGCTTCGGTTCGCTCCCGGCCGACCTTACCTTCACGGTGTGGGCGCAGGCCATCGGCGCCTCCGGCCTGGTGCTCGCACAGGGCTGCGCGGCGCCGCAGACCGTCCGCGCCGACCAGGACTCCGCCGCGTCGGTGCTCTTCGTCGACCGCCCGCTGCGCCTCGCCGACCGCTACGCCCTCGACCTCTCCTTCGACCTCGCCGCGACCGCCACCGGGCTCCGCGACCGCTGGACGGCGCCGGTCCGCCGCGAGCTCACCGCCGCCGGGTCGACCGCCGGCGTCATCGTCCGGGAGGTCTCCCGCGCCGTAGGCGAGGCCAGCGGGTCCGCCGACGGCGGCGCGTCCGCCCTGCAGGGGGCCTTCGACGCGGCCGTCCGCGCGGGCCTCGGCGCGCGCTTCGAGGCCGAGCTCACCACCCGCGGGCTCCTGCTAGAAAACAGCTTCGACCAGATCGCCTCGACGACCGCCCGCGCCCTCGGCGCCGTGCACTGGGTGGTCACCTTCCCCGTGGCCTCTGGCGGCGTCGCCCCGACGGAGTCCGTGGTGGTCCTCGACCCGGGCACCCCCGACGTGGCCCGCGACGACGCCCGGCTCTCGCTCCCCACCGAAGGGGCCATCGGGCTCTCGGTCGGCACCGGCGACATCGCCACGCTCTCGCTCGACCACACCAGCCTCCCGTGGGCCCGCGTCGCCCGCGGCGCGCTGGGCGCGGTCACCGTCCGCCTCGGCGCCTCCACCACCGGCGAGTACGTCGCCGCGCCGCTCTGCCCCGTCGCCGCGACCGTGCTTCGCGACGCCAGCGGCGTCTGCGACGCTGCGTGCATCCAGGTGGCCTGCCGCCGCGCCGTCGAAGCCCTCGCGCGGGTCTTCGACGACGAGGTCGCGGGCCAGCTCGCCGTCCGCTCGGCGACGTCGTTCCGCATGGCCGCGGTGGCGACCCCGATGCCCGGGAGCCTCGTGGTCGACCGGGCGCAGGGCGTCTTCGTGGGCCAGTGGACGGCCGAGCCGGCCGCCACCCTCAACGGCTCCTGGACGCTCCAGCACATCGAGCCGATGCCCCGGTAGGCCATGGACGACGCCTCGCTCGCGGCCCTGCGGCGCACCACCGAGCTTGCCCTCGACCGCGCCCGCCGCGAGCTGGCCCGGCGCCACGACGCGCTCGCCGAGGCCAACGCCGAGCGCGGGCGGCTCGGCCTCGCACGATCGGCGCTGCAGTCCAGGCACGCTCGGTGGGAAGAGCGCATGCGCGCCCTCACTGGACATACCCTGTCCGCCCGGGAGCTGCTCGACCTGCGGCGGCAGGGGGCGGCCCTCGAGGCGGGCCTGACGGCGCTCGCGGCGCGTCATGCCGAGGCTGGGGCCGGCGTGGGCCGCGCCGCGGAGGCGCTGGAAGAGGCGCGACGCGCGGCGGGAGAGCTGCTCGCGCGGCAGCGCTGGACCGACGAGGAGTGTCGTCGCGGGCACGAGGCGCGCGCACGCCAGGCAGCCCTACGGGAGGACGAGGACTGACATCCCTGTCACGGTGGGCGGTGGCGACCACTGCTCCGGCGCGGTCAGCAGATCAATCGCCTTGCGTGACTCATCGTGCCAACGAACGCAATGAACTTCTCGCGCAACAGGGCTTTACGGCAGGCCTTGGCGACCCCATTCATGAGAGGCCGACCGTTCGATGGGTACAGGTAGGTGATGGCCCGGCTTCTGCTACGGAGTTCGTGACTGAATATCGGCAAGAGAGGTCGGGAATACCCGGCGTCCCCCGTGCGTAAGGTGCTTCGGCCCTGCGTCGCCCCCCTGAAGGTCGAGGCAGTGGAGCACATATCAGGAAGGCTGCAACCAATCGGTTGGGTACTTCGTAGATCGAACACCCCGGCAGAGCGTCCGAGCATCCTGCCTTCGTTGAACAGCTCCGGTCCCCCATCTGATTCACCAGCGTGGTGACGTCTACGGCACCCCCTACCCGGAGCCGTTACCGCACTGGAAGGTCTCGCGCTTGCTGCGCCCCTCAAAAGGCCCATCGAGCATCGTAGTCGTAGGGCAACGAATCGAGGTCATCATGGCGAAGCAGTCGTCGGCCAAGGTCATTCATTCCACCACGGCTTCGGCTTCGGTCGAGGACGTTCAACTCATCAACCATTCGGCGATCACGTCGCAGCTCCTCGAGCCCCAGGTCGTGATCACCTCCATTCCCAACGTCGAGCCCACGGAGTCCGAGCTGGCCGAGGGGGCCGCGGACGTCGCCGTCGCCTCGAAGGACGATGTCGCCGAGGGCGCGCTCACCCGCTACTTCCGGGACATGTCCGCGTACCCCGTGATGACCCCCGCCCTGGAGGTCCAGGCGGCAGAGGAGTTCCTGGCCGGGGAGATCGCCCGGTGGCGGGCGGTGTTCTCGTATCCGCCCGCGGTCGAGCGCGTCGCGCCCGTCGTCGAGGCCGCGCTCGCTCGCCTCGCCGAGCCGGTCGTGCTGCCGGAGTTCGAGAAGCTCCGCAAGCTGGTGAAGCTCTACCGGAAGAACCGCTCGAAGCTCGACCGGGTGTCGGTGAAGAAGTGGGAGACCACCCTCGACGCGCTCGCGCCGCGGCTCCGCGCGCTCGACGCCGACCGGCTCTTCATCGAGTCCGTCGACCACGAGCTCAGCCGCTTCGCGCGCGGGGCCAACGACGACGACGCCGAGCTCGACGAGGAGGAGTTCGAGACGGGCCAGGTGCTGTCGAGCGGCTTCTGCAAGTACCTCACGATGGTCAGCGCCGCCCGGGCCCGGGTGTACAAGGTCAAGAACCGCTTCGTGGCGGCCAACCTGCGGCTCGTGGTCTCCATCGCGCGCCGCTACAACCGCGGCCGCATGCCGCTCATCGACCTGATCCAGGAGGGCAACCTCGGGCTCATCAAGGCCGTCGAGCGCTTCGACCACCTGCGCGGCTACCGCTTCAGCACGTACGCGAGCTGGTGGATCCGCCACGCGATCTCCCGCGCGCTCGCAGACAAGGGCCGGGCCGTGCGCATCCCGGTGCACATGCTCGACACCTACAACCGGGTGCAGCGCACCACGCAGCAGATGGCCGCGCGCCTCGGCCGCGAGCCCTCCCTCGCGGAGGTCTCCGTCGAGACCGGCATCGCCCTGGAGAAGCTGGAGCGCATCCAGAAGGACTGGGCGGAGACCCCGTTCTCCCTCGACAAGCCCGTCAACGACGAGGACGGGCGGCGCTTCATCGACATGCTCGAGGACGACAAGATCATCTCGCCCCTCGAGCACGTCATGACCGTGAGCTGGTCCAACGAGGTGCACCGGCTGCTCGACACCCTGTCGCCGATGGAGGCCCGCATCCTCCGCTGGCGCTTCGGCCTCGACGACGAGGAGGAGCTCACCCTCAAGGAGATCGGCGACAAGTACAACCTGTCGCGCGAGCGCATCCGCCAGCTCCAGGAGCAGGCCCTCACCAAGATGCGCAAGCAGATCCGCGAGTAGGGCGACCTCGCCCTCTCCCTCTCTCCCTCCCCCCACGGCCTCGATCGGTCTCCCGCGCCGATCCGAGGTCGTCGGCCTCTCTATTCCCCCTTGGGTCCGCCCACGTACTCCGGCAGCACGAAGGTGCCGGTCTCGGTGAAGGTGCCGTTCTCGCCGTTGGAGAGCAGCGTCGCGAACACCGACTCGTAGCGTTCGCGCACCCGCAGCTCGACCTCCTCGGCCGACGCGATGCCCAGCAGCTCTTCGGCGAAGACCTTCGCCTCGGGCAGGTCGATGCGCCGAAGGGCCTCCTTGATCTCCGGCACCGCCGTCGGCTCGACGGAGAGCTCGAGCACCCCGAGGCCCACCAGCACCGGCACCGCCAGGAGCTCGGCCGCCATCGCGCCGCAGAGGGCGCACGGGATGCCCCGCTCCTTCGCCGCGCGGCTCACCGTCGCGATGGCCCGCAGGATCGCCGGGTCGAAGGGCCGCGCGAGGTGCGCGACGTGCTCGTTGCCGCGGTCGATGGCGAGCGTGTACTGCATCAGGTCGTTGGTGCCGATGGAGAAGAAGTCCGCCTCACGGGCAAGCAGGTCGGACATGGTCACGGCGCTCGGGGTCTCGACCATGATGCCGAAGGGCACGTCGCGGAACGGCAGCCCCGCGGCGCGCAGCTCCTCCTTCGCGCGGTCGAACTCCCCGCGGGAGGCGCGCAGCTCGCTCACCGCCGCGATCATCGGGATCATCACCCGCACCTCGCCGAAGGCCGACGCCCGGAGCATCGCCCGCAGCTGCGCGCGGAACACCTCGCGCTCGCGCAGCGCCAGGCGCACAGCGCGCATGCCGAGGGCGGGGTTCATCTCCTTGGGGATACGGAAGGCGGTGCTGAACTTGTCGCCGCCCAGGTCGAAGGTGCGGAGCGTCACCGAGCGCGGCGCCATCGTCGACACGATGCGCTTGAAGGTCTCGAACTGCTCCTCCTCGGTCGGCGGGTCGCGCCGGTCGATGTACAGGAACTCCGTGCGGTAGAGCCCGATGCCGTCGGCCCCGTGGTCGATCGCGACGGCCACCTCGCCCGGCAGCTCGATGTTGGCCCGCAGCCGGATGGGCGTGCCGTCCCGGGTGCGCGCCGCGCCCGCGCGGTTGGAGCGCAGCGAGCGCACGAAGGCCGCGTAGCGCTCGCCCCGGTCGGTCGCGTCCGCGGCCTCGGCGTCGGTCGGGTTGCGCAGCACCACGCCCCGCAGACCGTCGACCACGAGCATGTCGCCCGTCGCGATGTGCCGCAGCGCGTCCGGCGCGCCCACCACCGCGGGGATGGTCAGCGCGCGCGCCATGATGGCCGTGTGCGACGTGCCCGAGCCGACCTCCGTCACGAAGGCCATCACGTCGCTGCGCGCCAGCGCCGCCGTGTCGGCGGGCGAGAGCTCGTGGGCGACCAGCACCACCGGGCCGTGCAGGTCGAGCGGCCGGGAGATCTCCATCGGCGCCCCCATCAGCTGCCGGAGCACCCGCTCGCCGACGAAGTCCACGTCGCTGCGCCGCTCGCGGAAGTAGTCGTCGTCGGCGCGGTCGAAGACCTCCTTGATCTTCTCGACGGTGCGCCGGAGCGCCCACTCGGCGTTGAGCCCCTCTTCGCGGATGGCCCGCTCGGACTGCTCGATGAGCAGCGCGTCGTCGAGCATCAGCAGGTGCGCGTCGAGGATGACCGAGTGGTCGCTCGCGTCGAGGCTGAGCCGCGCGCGGATCTGCTCCAACTGTACCCGCGCGGAGCCCAGGGCGACCCGCAGCCGCTGCACCTCGGCCTCGACGTCGTCGGGCGCGATGTGCCGCCGCGGCACCGTCACCCGCCGACGATCGGCCACGAAGGCGCGCCCCACGACCACCCCCGGCGACGCGGGGATGCCCAGGAGCCTTCGCGGAGAGGCGTCGTCGACCTCGCTCACGCGCCCTCCCCGAAGCGGTCGAGGAAGAGCCCGCGCACGGCGTCGACCGCGGCCTGCGCGTCGGGGCCGCTCGCCCGCACCGTGACCCGGGAGCCCCGCGGGCACACCAGCAGCAGCATCCCCATCACGCTCTTCGCGTTGGCCGTCTGCCCGTCCCTCGTCAGCGTCAGGTCGCAGCGGAACTTACTCGCCGTCTGCGCGATGCGCGTCACCGGTCGCGCGTGGAGCCCCCGCTCGTTGGTCACCTCCATCGTCTCTTCTATGACGTCAGCCAATGGCTCCCTCGCTCATCCCCCGCGGTCGATGTCCCGGTGCGCCGCCCGCACGTCCCCCGGGGCTCGCAGCTTCGACAGGCGCACCGCCAGCGCCTCCGTGATCGCCACGCTCCGGTGCCTTCCCCCGGTGCACCCGATCGCCACCGTCAGCGCCACCTTGCCCTCCCGCGCGTACCGCGGCAACAGCGGCGTCAGCATGGTCTCGATCGCGTCGATGAACTCCCTGCCCTCCACGGTGTCGAGCACAAACTCCGCGACGGCCGGATCCTTCCCGCTCCGCGGACGCAGCGCCGGGACGAAGTGGGGGTTGGGGAGGAAGCGCGCGTCGAAGACCAGGTCGGCGTCCGCAGGGATGCCGTACTTGAAGCCGAAGCTCAGCACCCGGGTGCTCATCCGCAGGGTCGCCCCCTCGGCCAGGGTGAAGTGCTCGATGAGCAGCCGCCGCAGGTCGTGGACCGTCAGCGCCGAGGTGTCGATCACCCGGTCGGCCCGCGCCCGCAGGTCGGCGAGGCGCTCGCGCTCGCGCGTGATCAGCGCCGCGAGGTCTTCGCCCGGGTGCTGCGCCGCCAGCGGGTGCGGCCGGCGCGACTCGCTGTAGCGCCGCACCAGCGCCTCGTCGGCGGCGTCGAGGAAGATCACGCTCACCCGGTGCTTGTGCGCCCGCAGCGCGTCGATGACCGCGCCGGCGCCCTCGAGCATCGCGCGCACCCGCACGTCCATGCCGATGCCCATGCGCAGCACCGAGCCGGTGCCGGACG
This sequence comes from uncultured delta proteobacterium, assembly GCA_903860995.1. Classification (GTDB taxonomy): domain Bacteria; phylum Myxococcota_A; class Polyangia; order Polyangiales; genus SCUS01. The sequence continues at coordinate 7,641 of CAIOSS010000629.1, forward strand.
AGAGCGCCACCGCCTGCTCGATGAGGGGCGTCGGGAGGTTGTCGATGCAGTCGAAGGAGAGGTCTTCGAGCACCCGCAAGGCCGTGCTCCGCCCCGCCCCGGAGAGGCCCGTCACCACCACGATGAGTGGGACCGCGTCGGCCATCGCTCAGCCCTTCCCCCGCAGGATCGCCGTCGGGTCGTGCACGCCCATCGCCGACGCCAGCCGCGCATGGAACTCCCGCGCCGAGTGGTGCCCCGCCTGGCGCAAGAGCTCGTTGCGCGCCGCGACCTCCACCGTGCTCGAGGTGTTCTTGCCCGGGCGCACCGGCACCCGGCGCATCGCGATGCGCGTGCCCAGCAGCGGGTACCACTCGTCGTCGATGCCCAGCCGGTCCCAGGTCTCGTCCTCGTCGTCGTGCGCCACGAGCCGGATCACCAGGTCGATGCGCTTGTTGTCCCGCACCGCCGCGACGCCGAAGAGGTCTTTGATGTTGAGCACCCCGAGGCCGCGCACCTCGAGGTGGTTCTTGAGGAGGTCGACCGCGGCGCCGTAGACCGACTCGGTCGGGCGCAGCGCGCAGTCGACCAGGTCGTCGGCCACCAGCCGGTGCCCGCGCTGCACCAGCTCGAGCGCGCACTCGCTCTTCCCGATGCCGCTCTTGCCCAGCAGCAGGATGCCCACCCCGAACACGTCGATGAACACCCCGTGCACCCGCGTGCGCGGCGCCAGCTTCTCGTCGAGCAGCCCGTGGATGGCGTTGATGGTCACCGAGCTGCGCGCCTCGCTCACCAGCACCGGGCAGCCGTGCTTGTCCGACGCCTCGAGCACCTCCGCGAAGAGGGTCTGCCCCGCGGTCACCACCGCGCAGCAGATGCCCCGCGCGAAGAACCCGTCGACCGCCTCGCGCCGCGCGTCGCGCTCCATCGCCGCCAGGAAGGACATCTCCGTCTCCCCGAGGATCTGCACCCGCTCCGGGGTCAGGCCCTGGAAGTGGCCCACCAGCGCGAGCCCCGACTTCTGGATGCGCGGGTGCACGATGTTGCGATCGAGCCCCGCCGCGCCCGCCGCCACCGAGAGCCGCACGGACATGGCCCCCGGCTCGGTCAGGGTCTGCACCGTCACATCCCTCGGCGGCAACGTCGAGTGCAGGCCCGTCGACATGCTCGCAACCTATCACATCGCCGCCCCCGCCCCCC
>CAIOSS010000630.1 GCA_903860995.1 uncultured delta proteobacterium
CACTCGGTCCTTCTCGACTCGGTCGTGGATCACCACTCTCTGGACATCAAAGCCGTCTTGTTCTCTCGCATAAGCGGGAACCATCCTTCTATCAGGGCATCGATGTGCCATGGCTTCATTCGGTTCTCCGGAGGGGCATAGCCTATCCGTGGGGACTTTCGAGCGCGCCTTGCGTGTCGATCCGTCGCGCTCTGTGTCCAGCAATCCAATGGATGCTCTCCTCCGATTCCGACTCGTCTCTCGAGTGTCGCGTGATCCGTCCCTACTGTCTTGTCGGGCCGTTGCCTCCCACTCATCGAGACAAGCTATGACGACGGCTTGCTGTGCTTGACCGTGTCGTAAACCTCCTGGTGCTTCCACATCGCGAGCACGATCGACGCGACCTTTCGCGCGAGCGTCAGCTTCGCGAGGTTGGGCTTCGTCCCGCCATCGAGCATGCGCTGGTAGTCCGCGCGCAGCGGGTGCTCCGACAGCTGAGTGACAATCGTCGTGGCGGCCCCCTTGAAGACCTGCTTGAGCAGGTGGTTGTGATTGAAGTTCAGTCCGCGCGTCTTGTTGACAGTCGCGCGCGCCCACGTGCCCTTCTCGCTCTTCACCCAGTCGGACGACGAGCGCATCACCAGGCCGAGCCCGCAGTACGACCAGAACTGCTGGCGCTTGCGGAAGCGATCGGGCGTCACGACCACGGACACGATCTGCGCCGCGCGAATCGGTCCCACGCCGGGGCACGTCTCGAGCACTCGCGTGATCGGGTGCCGGTGCGACTCCTCGACCATCTTCTTCTCGGCCTCCTCCCGCACATCGTTGACCGCGTCGTACTGCGCGTACAGCAGTCGTCCGGCGCCCTGGGCGTTCGTCGGCAGCTTCGCCACCCAGGCGTCGCGCTCCTTCGTCCCGTAGACCGCCTTGCCCACGACCGGCACGCCCCGCGAGCGGAACAGCGCTCGGATCCGGTTCTGCGTCCGCACCACGTCGCGCACCACCATCGCGTGCGTCTTCACGAGATTCCGAAGCGCGCCAAAGGGTCCGACGTGCTTGTAGACCGTCGTCTCCAGCTACGCCGTTCCGCATCTGCTCGGCGAGCGCGAGCGCATCGCGCTCGTCGTCCTTCGGGCCGCGCGACTGGCTCACGTGGACCACCGCGAGCTGCGCGACGTGCGGCGTCAGGATCTCCGCCAGCCACGTCGCCTGCGTGCTCTTCTCCAGGCACAGCCGCAGCGTCCCCGGCTGCAGCTTCAGGAACTCGATCAGCGCCTGGCCGTTGGTCTCCACCACGTCGACACGCACGCGCTTGCCGCGCGCATCGATCACCGCGCACGTCGTGCTTGGGCGATGCACATCCAGTCCGATCAACCTCTCCATCGGCGTCCTCCTCTCGGAGGGGAATGATGTGTGACAACTCGATCGTCGCGCCGGCGGAGCGAGGACGCCACTTACCCGCCGCGACGAGCTCGGCTCCGACGTGAGCGGTGAGCGGGCGTGGGTCCCCGGCGATCGCATCGAGCGGCGCGAACATTAGCGCCGTCACGAGCAACGCGACCCACGAACGGGAACCGCCCCGCGCGCCCATCGACGCACGCGGCGACGGCGAGGGTGTCCGGCGCGCGGAACGCGCGGTCAGGCCAGCGGTTGGCAGCGAGGTCCCGGACGCCACCTTCCCATGATGCCTATCCTCCGCAACGACGCCGCGGTGCCGCTGGTGGTGGTGCGCGGCCGGGTGGCGGTGCGCGACGGCGCGCCCGTAGAGGCCGTCGGTCGCGAGCGCGGGTTCGGGCAGTTTCTGCCCGCGGGCGCGGTCACGGCGTAGGCGGGCGACTCACTCCACGACGTCGCGGCACGCGAGCGGCGCGAGCGCATGGGCGACCCAGGTGACGTCGCGCGCCGCGTGCGGCGAGCTGCCGCGCGGGTACGGGCTGATCACGAAGCCGCCGTCGGCGGTGCGCGCCCCACGCACGAACTCCGTGCCCGCGGAGACCGACCCGGCGTACTCCAACGGGCTTCCCGCGTGGGTGAACGCGAAGGTCAGCTCGACCGGCGCGCGGCACAACGTGAGGGCGCGGCGCTCGCTCGATCCGAGGCCGCCCATGATCCCGCTGAGGCCGCCCGCGGACTCGTCCGCGAGCGCGGCGGTGGGGAGCCACGCCACCAGCGCGAAGCTCGTCCAGTGCTGGAGCAGCACGCGGGTGAACGCTCCCTCCGTGGCGAGCGGGCGCACGGCGAGACCGTACGAGCGCGGGTTCACGTGCACCTGCGCGGCGCCGCCCGGCGTGGCGGCGAGGTCGACGCTCGCGGCGGGGGCGATCTCGCGCGAGGGAAGGTCGACCGCGAAGCCCATGGCGACGCGCTCGCGGCCCTCGGTGTGCTCGTCGCGGAAGGTGAAATCGAAGCCGAGCGCGTCGCACGCGACCCAGCGCGCGGGGTCGACCACGAAGCGCACGTCGCCATGGTCGTTGCCGAAGGCGAAGCGCCCCGGGGCGACGAGCGCCTCGCCGGGGCGCACGTCGCGCACGATGACGTCGGCGCCGGGGTGCGCCGTGAGCAGGTCGCCGAGGGCGATCGCGCGCTGCGGGTGAAGCGCGTGGCCG
>CAIOSS010000631.1 GCA_903860995.1 uncultured delta proteobacterium
ACGCCGGGCCTCCTGCGACACCCCGAGCGCCGCTACGCCCCGGAGCCCTCCGCCCTTACCGCAGCCCTCGCCCGCAAAGACATCGCCGTCGTCGATATTGGCCACAGCCCCGACGCGCTGCTCACCCTCCTCCGCGCGCACCACCAGGACGACCGCGTCGCCCCCGCGGATGCCCGTTATCTACTCGCACGCCCGCTCCACGAGAACGACCTCGTGCCTCACGCGAAGAGGCTCCTCGCGGCGCTGCGCCCGCTGCTGCCGGCGCTCGGACTCCGCGACGTCTCCCTCGGCACCCTCGATGGATACGGCCGCGACCGCGCGTTTGCGCTCTTCGCGAACGACCCACGATCGACGGAGTTTCTCCTCGACGCGACGAAGGACAAGCCCTTCGCAATCGAAGACGGCCGGGCCCTGCTGCTCCGCGTCGACCACCCCCGCGTGGCCGCCGCCGTCGACGCCGCCCGCGTCGACCCCCCCATCGCCGCCCTCGCCCTGCTCCGCGCCGTCGCCCTCGGGGCCGGCGCCCTCGACGCCCGCCGCGACCTCGCCCTCTTCACACTGGCGACCCCCGCATGAACCAGCCCCGCAAGATCGTCTCCCGCGGTACCGCCCTCGTCGACCCGCGCGCCGCCGTCGAGCGCCTGCGCAGCTTCCAGCTCGCCGAGCCGCTGCTCTATGTGCTGGAGATCGTGCGCGCCGCCGTCGCGGGCGGGGCCACCGCGGTCGACCTCTACAACGACGCCGACGACCTGGTGCTCACCTTCGACGGCGCCGCCCCCTCGGCCGACGACCTCGCGCACCTCCTCGACCACCTCTTCAGCACCACCCACCCCCGGCTGCGGCTGCTCGCCATCGCGGTCAACACCGCCCTCGGCTTCGGCCCCCGGCACGTCGATCTGTACACCACCCACGCGGCCCCTGCGGGGCAGTGCCACCGCGTGCGCTTCACCGCCGGGGTCTCGCACGACCCCGACGCGCGCGTCCCCGCGGCCCTCGAGAGCGCCTGCGTCGAGCTCGTCGCCCGCCCCGCCGACCTGCCCCCCGAGGGCGTGCGGGTGCACCTCCGGGAGTCCTTCGGGAGTCCCGTCGTGCGCGAGTGGTTCGCCCGCGATCCCGCGGAGACCGTGCTCCTCTGCGACCGCCTCGTGGCACTCCCCATCCCGCTGCGCCGCGACGGCGTCGCGCTCCCCACGGGCTTCGTGCCGCCCGCCCTCGTCAGCGTCCCCCTCGACCTCGGCGCCGACCTCCGCGGCTCGCTCCAGCTCGTCGACCCCTCCGCGGGCCACCGCCTCGTGCTGTCCGAGCTCGGCGTCATCCTCGAGTCCCGCCTGCTCGCCCCCGTCGGCCACGCCGCCGCCCCGTTCTCCCCGCTGCGCCTCCACGTCGACGCCCGCTCCCTCCCCACCAACGCGTCGCGCTCCCAGGTCGACCTCTCCGGCGGCCTCCTGCACGCCCTCCGCCGCGCCTGGAACGCCCAGCTCCCCGAGCTCCTCGACGCCACCCGCGCGCGCCTCGACGAGCCCGCCCTCCCGGAGCCCGAGCGGATCGCCCTCCACGAGGCCCTCCTCGTGTGGCTGCACCACTGCCTCGGCGAACCGTGGCTCTCCCACGGACTCACCGCCGCCGCCTCGCTCCCGTCCGAGGCCGAGCTCGGCGTCGCCACGCCCGCCGTCGCGACCGCCCTCCTCGAGTGGGCCCTCCTCCCCACCGCCACCGGCCCGCTGGTCTCCGCCGCGTCGATCATCGCCGCCCCGCCCGCCCTCGTGTGGCGCGGCCCGGAGCCCCTCCCGGCCGACCTCGCCCCCTACCTCGGCGCAGTGCTCTGGTGCCCGCCGAACCGCCCCCGGCTCGACGCCCTGCTGCGCCCGCTCTCGCTCCAGCCCGCGGCCGTCGACGACGCCCGCGACGCGCAGACCGCGCGCCAACGCTTCCTCGGGCTCACCCCGCGTGACCCCCGCGTCGCCCACGGGCCCGACGAAGTCCTGCGCGCGGTCTTCGGCGAGGCCGCCACCGACGACCGCCCCGCGCTGCCCGCCTCGCTCCCCAGCCTGCACGGCGAGATCGTGCTGCGCGCCCACGGCCTCGACGCCCCCGGCCCCTTACACGTCACCGTATTCGTCGAGCAACGACCGCTGTTCGGCGAAGCGCTCGACACCGCCGGAGTGCCCGCCGAGGTTGCGCTGGAAGCGTTCGGGCTCCGCGTCAATCCCGCCTTCGGGGGCGTCGAGCGCGATGCCACCCTCACCGCCGCGTTGCGCGCCGTGCAGCGCGTGCTCGCCGAGGTGCTCGCGGTGACGGCCGACGACCTCGCAGGCGCACTCTCCCTCCACGACCCGCGACGGCAGTGGTTCGGCCCAGCCCTCAGCGACCTCGGCCCCTCCACACGGCGCACCATGGCTCGCGCGGTATTCGAGACGCTGCGGGCAGCGGCACCCGACCCCGCGGCGGCGCTCGCCGTCATCCGTGACGCGCTCGCCCTGCACCCGAGCCTCGAAGACCTCCCGCTCTGGCCCACCACCGCGCCGACCGCGCTCGCCACCACCCGCGAGGTGCGCGCGCAGTCCGATGCTCTGGGTGCGCACGTTCTGGTGAGCTCCACCCGCGGTGCAGAGCGCGCGGACGGCCGCCCGGTGCTGCTCTTCGACCCGGCGACGCAGCGCACCCTCGCGGCGATGCTCCCGGCGACGGCGCGCTTCGTCGACCTCACCGGCACCCTGCCCACGCGCGTCACCCCCGACCCGCGCACCCTCGTCTCCCTCGACGACCGCCGGGCCGTGCCGTGGCTGGTGGTCGCGAGCGCCCACACCCGCGTCGCCATCGCCCCGTCGCCGTCGACCAGGGAGACCTTCACCCTCGCGCACGGCGGCGTCGCGCTCGACGGCCGGAAGTTCCGCGGCCGCTTCGGCCCCGTGCAGGTCGTCGCCGAAGACGACCGGATCATCGTGCTGCCGGGAGCCCCTGCCGCGCTGCCGGAGAGCGTCCCCGCCGACCTCGACGCGCTCGTGGCGGCGGCGGAGCTCAACCTCGTGGGCACCCTCGCCCTGGCCTGGCGCGGCGATGACGCCTCCGACGACGCGCTGGGCGGACGCGACGAAGAGATCCGCTCGACGCCCGCGCGGCGCATGCTCCTCGCCGCCCTCGCGCACGTCACCTCGCGCCCCGACGACGGCTCGCTCGGCCCCCTGCGCGAGGCCCTCGAGGGGACCCCGATGATCCCCGCGCGCCGGGTCGACGGCGCGGTCGAGGAGCTCACCCCCACGGCGCTGCGCGCGCGTCTCGCGGCCAGCGAGGGGGCGACGCACCCCTTCCTGGCAGAGCCCCCCGCCGACCTCGCGGGCGAGGACTTCTCCCCGCTCATCGTGCCCGACCGCGAGCACCGCGCGCACCTCGAGCGGGCCTTCGGGGTGAAGCTCCGCAGCGCCCACGAGCAGCTCCCGCTGCTGCGCGAAGCCCGCGCCCGCCGCCTCGCCCGCGCCCGCCTCGCCGGTCGCCCGCCTGCGCGCCCCGACGACCTCGGCGGCTTCGCCCTCGGCGCCTCCGCCCGCTCGCTCGCGCGCCAGGACCTCGGCGCCCTGCACGCCGCGGTGGCCCGCGAGGCGGCCTCGGCCCGCGTCGAGGTCCTCGTCGACGGCGTCGTGGCCTTCGCCCTCGACGGCGACGCGCTCCCGCTCCCGGTGGTGGGCCGGCTCGCCACCGACGACGACGCCGCGCTCGCGACCTCCCTCGACGCCCTCTCCGACCCGGGGCGCAAGGCCTTCGGCGCGCTGCTCACGGCGATGGTCCCGGCGCTGCTGGAGGCCGCCCTCGACGACGCCGACGGGGGGCGCCCACCCGCGGCGGGCCTCGCCTCCCTCTGCCTGCGCTGGGCCCTCGCGGACGGCGCCAAGGCCCTCGCGCGCCAGCCCGCCCTGCGCGAGCGCCTGCGCCGCCTCCCGATGTGGCGCAGCCCCGCGGGCGAGCGCATCTCCCTGTCGCAGCTCACGCTCTTCACCCCGCGCCCGGCCTGGTGCCGCGAGCGCGCGACGCCGTGGATCGCCGCGGAGCCCGGCGACGAGCCCGACCTCGCCGCGGTGGTGCTCGAGCGCGAGGACGACGCGCGGGCCCTCGGCGCGCTGGTGGGCGAGGGCCCGGTGGAGGTCACCGCGGAGGTCGAGCGCCTCCAGCGCCGGCGCGCGCTGCGGGCCTCCGGGGGGACGGCGGTGCGGCTGCCGGGCGAGCCAGGGTGCGCGGCGCTGGCCGTGCGCATCGAGTCCGTCGCCCCGAAGCTGGGCTTCGGCGAGCTGCGGCTGGTGGAGGGCGACGCCGCGCTCACGCTGCGGGTGCACGCGCCGGGGAGCAGCGCGCGGGTGCTCACGCTGCCGTCGCCCTTCGCCCTGTCCGCGGCGCTCGCGTGCCCCGACCTCGACGCGCGCGACATCGACAAGTCGGTGCAGACCCTGGAGCTGGGCACCCGGCTCCAGGAGGCCGCGCGCGCGCTGCTGCTTCGGGTCGCGGGCACGGCCGAGGCGCTCCCGGCGTGGAGCGATCCCGCCCTGCGCTGGGCGCTGCTCACCACCCGGGGAATCGAGGGCGCGGCGCTGGGGCGCGCGGTCTTCGCCGACACCCAGGCGAAGCCGATGACCCTCGCCGACCTGGCCGCGCAGGAGGCCACGCACCGCGCGGTGAGCTACTGCGCCCTCGAGCCCGACGAGGCCTGCACCCCCGGCGAGGAGGGCGTGCGGGCGGTGGTGCTCTCGACCCGCGAGGCGGCCTGGCTACAGACCCTGCGCAAGGGCCGCGACGTCACCGCGGCGGTGCGCATCGCGCTGCGCGCCCTGGCGTGGGACCGCTCGCCGACCGCGTCACGGATCGAGCCCCCGGTGGACGGCTCGGTGCAGGTGCGCCTGCGCTGCCCCATCACGGCGGCGGGCCGCGAGGGGGAGGTCTGCTGGCTGGACAGCGACGCGCCCGCGGGGAGCACCGTGGCCTGGTACCGCAGCCGCCGACGGCTGGGGGAGAGCGCGATCGAGCTGCCGTGGCCCGCGCGCATGGCCCTGGAGGCGCCGGAGCTCACGCCCGACGCGACGCGCACCGCGCCGGTGCCCGACCTCGCGCTCGCCCAGGCGAGGCAACGGGCGATCGACCTCGCGCTGGGCACCCTGCGCCGGGCGCTGGGCCCGACGGAGCGGGAGGCGCCGCTGGGCAGCGTGCCGGCGCACGACCCCAAGAGCCCCGCGTGGCACGGCGGCCAGGCCAACGCCGTGGGCTGGCTGTGGCTCTGCGCCGACGGGGCGCCGGGGAGCATCGAGGTGATGGTGGGCGAGCGCTCGATGATCTGGAAGGCGCGCAGCGGGGGGAAGTACGCCTGCGCGGCGCCGCTGACGGGGCGGCTGTGGCTGCACCGCGGCACCCGCGAGCGCCCCGACGAGGTGCTGGAGTCGGTGGTGGGCTGGGCCTGGCGGCGGCTGCTGGACGTGTGGTCCGGCGCGGCGGGCATCGACGTGGAAGCTCCGGCGCAGGGCGTGCTGCTGACGCGCGCGGCGCTGGCGGGCGCCCTCACCGGCACCGCGATGCGCGACGTCGCCAAGACGCTGCGGCTGCCCGGGACGCGCACGACCTTCCAGCAGCTCCAGACTGCGCGGAAGGACGAGCGGCCGCTGCGGGTGGTTCCGCCGGGCGACGGGCGGCTGGACAAGGCGTACTTCGTCCCGGAGTCCGCCGCGCCGTGGATGGCGGTGCTGCGCGAGGCGGCGATGCTCTCGGCGGACGAGCCCGTCGTGGCCGTGGCGGCGAGAGCGCCCGCGGAGA
>CAIOSS010000632.1 GCA_903860995.1 uncultured delta proteobacterium
GCCCTGATCCCGTCCCGGCCCTCCCTTTTCCAAAGACCATCGCGCACAGTGGGGAGCGGGCATGATCCGCCGCGCCGCCCTGGAGTTCGGAGTACGACCACGCCGTCAGCGAGCGGTTCCCCGGTACGACCGCGGCGCCGTCCGCGCGCGATTCCCCGGTACGACCGCGGCGCCCGGTCGCCTTGACGGGCTGGAGGGTTCCATGCGAGCGCCCAGCGGACTCAACGAGGTGCATGTGATGCGGTCCAATCGATGGTGGCTCCCGGTGTCCGCGGCTCTTCTCCTGAGCGCGTGTGGCGATGACAGCACACCCTTCGACATGCTCCCCGAGGAGGACGCAGGCGAGGTGATCAAGGAGGACGCCGGCCCGGCGCCGACCTTCCCCGACCGCGGCACCCCGACCGACCAGGGCTTCCCCGAGGACGAGGGCTTCCCCGACTTCGACGCAGGCTCCTTCGACGCGGGCGTGCGCGACACCGGGGTGCGCGACACGGGCGTGCGCGACACCGGCCCCCTCGACACCGGGGTGCGCGACACGGGCCCCCTCGACACGGGCCCCCTCGACACGGGCCCCCTCGACACGGGCCCGGCCTACGACCCCTGCGCGGCCTCGGCGGTCATCGACCTCAACGCGATGGGCACCCTCGCGGGCGAGACCACCAGCTACGCGGGCAGCAACGCCTCGACGGGCCGCTCGGCGCCGCTGCGCCCGGCCTGCGGCGCCGCGAGCGCCATCGGTCACCAGGTGGCGTTCCGGTACGTGCCGCGCGCGGGGGTGCGCCTGCGGGTGTCGACGGACAACGCCGGCACTGCCGTCAACCTCGACACCGTCGTCTGGGCCCAGGCCGCGTGCGCGTCGCTCCCGAGCGGCACCAGCGCCCTCGGCTGCGACGACGACGGCGGCAACGACCCGCGCGGGCTCTCGTCGGTGTTCACCACCGCCGCGGCGGTCACCGCGGGCATGCCCGTGTACATCATCGTCGCCGGCTACGACGGCGGCAGCAGCACCCCGACGGGCGCCTTCGCCCTCACGGTGACGGAGGTGTCCCCCGGGATGACGGGCGCCGCGTGCGACCCGCGGGAGGTCACCCCGGCCCCCTGCGCGACGGGCCTGCGCTGCGTCCCCACCGGCACCTCGACCACCGTGGGCACCTGCCTCGCGGACGGCACCGCGGGCGCCCGCTGCCGCTCCGCCGGCCTCGCCTGCGACGCGGGCCTCACCTGCAGCGGCGCGGTCACCAGCACGGCCTCGCGCTGCCGGGCCACCGTCGCCGTCGGCGGGGCCTGCGACCCCGCGGGCGCCGCCAACGTGTGCGCCGCCGGGAGCCACTGCATCACCGCGTCGGGCGCCAGCACCTGCGTCGCCGAGGGGGCCGCGGGCGGCCGCTGCCGGAGCGCCGGCATGGCCTGCGATGCCACCCTGGTGTGCAGCGGCGCGGTCACCAGCACCGCCTCGCGCTGCCGGGGCACCATCGCCGTGGGCGCGGCCTGCGACGCCGCGGGCACGGGCGACCCCTGCGTGACCGGGAGCACCTGCCTCACCGTGGCCGGCAACACCACCTGCGTGGCCGACGGCACCGCCAGCGGCCGCTGCCGCGCCACGGGCCTCGCCTGCGACGCGGGCCTCGGCTGCAACGGCACCGCGTCGAGCACGACCTCGCGCTGCATCATGGCCGTGCCGGTGGGCGGGACGTGCACGGCGGCGAGCGTGTGCGCGAGCGGCAGCCGCTGCCTCGCGTCGGGCGTCGGCATGATCTGCGTGGCCGACGGCGGGGCGGGCAACTTCTGCCGCGCCGACGCGCCTCGCTGCAACACGTCCCTGGCCTGCTCGTCGGCGTACACCAACGAGGGGTGGTGCCTGAGCACGGTGGCCTCGGGGGCGACCTGCGACTGGACCGGCCGCAGCACCCTCTGCCCGACGGGCGAGGGCTGCGTCGCGACGAGCGCCACCGCGGGCTCGTGCGCCATGGCCCAGGCCGAGGCCGAGGACAACAACCCGATCAACCCGCCGCTGACGACCTCGACCACGGGCGCGGCCTTCACCGGGAGCATCACCGCGGGCGACCGCGACTGCTTCGGGCTCACGGTGCCGGCGGGCGCCTCGATCTACGCGGAGGTGCAGCTCCCCATGGCGCCTGGTTGCCCGGCCGGGGGCGCCGACCCGGTGATCACCCTGTACCGGCTGGCCGCGTCGGGCACCGGCAGCATCACCGTCACCTCCCAGGACAACACCGCCGGCTTCGGGCTCTGCCCGATGCTCAACCCGACGGTGCAGACCAACGCGCGCAACGTCTCGGCGGGCAGCTACGCCGTCTGCGTCACCGGCCTCCGGAGCACCACCACCGTCCCCAGCTACCTGCTCTCGTTCGGCTACTACCGCTGAACTGCCTCAGCGCCACGGCAGCACGTTGCGCGGATCGCACGGCACGCTCACCTCCTGCTCCGTGATCCGCGCGATGTCCTCCCGCATCACGTCGACCCCCGCGCGCGCCCGCCGCACCTCGTAGTGCAGGTGCACGAAGCCCTCCGCGCCGGTGTCGCCCACGTAGCCGACCACCGCGCCCGGCCGCACGAACATCCCCCGCGCCAGCCCCTGCGCCGGCGCGTCGAGGTGGCCATACAGGGTCAGGTATGTCCAGAGCGTCTCGCCCTCGCGCACCACCTGGCGCAGCAGCACCGTCGTCCCGAAGAGCCTGCCTACGTAGACCACCTCGGGGTCGCCCTGCTCTCCGCGCAGGCTCACCACCCGGGCGGGCGTCCCCCGCGGCTGCGGCAGGTCGACCCCGCCGTGGCCCGTCGCGTGGAGCCCCGCCCCGCGCCGCTGCTGGGCGTCCGGCCGGTCGAGGTCGTAGCCCGACGACACCGCGTGGCCCCCTTCGGTGGGCACCGGGTACACGTAGCGGTCGTAGTCCTCGGGCACCTCCGGCCGCCGCGGGATGTGCTCGTAGATCACCCGCCGCCCGGTGCGCTCGGTGTGCGCGTTGGTCGCCACGGCCGCGCCCTCGTCGGCCACCGCGCCCGCCGTCGGCAGGCAGAACCCGTCCAGGTCGAGCTCGCCCACCGCGCAGCGCGGGCGCAGGCACTCCTCGGCGACCATCACCCCGTCGCACCGCGCCCCCTCCGGCTCGATGTGCGTCACCTCGGGCGCGCGCACGCTCGCCGCGGCCAGCGCGCCCTCCCGCTCCCGCGCGGGCAGCCACACCAGCGGCGCCACGGCCAGCGCCGCCCACGGTGACCATCGCCTCGCGCTCATCGCCGCCACGTCCACCGCCCAACGCCGTCCCCACCCTCGCGCATTCCCGTCACCCCGCCGCCCGCGCGACGACCCGCGCCGTCAGCCACCAAGCCCCCCCCCGCCACGCCCGCGGTCGCAGGGGCGGTGCGCGCGGGAGGGTGATCGCGCGCTCGGGCGAGCGCCGGGTCTGCGCGAGGGACTCGAGGCCGGAGAGGGCGGCGCCCAGCGCGAGGAACCGCAGCGCCGGAGAGCGCCACAGCCGCCGGGCGACGATCACCCGACGGTGACCAGCGGGGCGTCTTCGTGCACGGCCTGACCCTCGGCGACGTGGATGGCGGTGACGGTGCCGCCGTCCTCGGACTCGACGGGCATCTCCATCTTCATCGACTCGAGGATGGCGACGACGGTGCCGGCCTCGATGACGTCGCCGACCTTCACTTCGATCTTCCAGACGGTGCCGGTGATGTGCGCGTTGATGACGGCCATGGCGTAGGGGGTCCTTCGGGGCGAAAATAACTGCAGGGGGTCTATGAAGGCGCGCGCACGGTACGTTCACCGCCTCCGTCGAGGCAAGGCGCATGGTGGCGTGGTCAGGGGAGTCCCACGGGCCGCCCGTGGGATGGTCAACGTTGTCCCACCCCGGCGGCGTTTCGAGCGCGCCCAAGTCCCGGCAATTCCGGGGGTGGTCGTGTCACCATGCGCTGGCCCGCGGAGTGCAGTGTTTCTCCCTGCCACCACCCAATGGAGACCGTAATGCGAACCCCGACCCGTTCCGAGACCTCTGCCCGTTGGATGCTCGCGGTGGCCATTGCGATGACGGCGTGCGCGCCCAACACCGACGACGCCCCGGCGCCGGTCGTGACGATGGCGGGCTTCGTCCCCGACACGGACATCACGGAGGCCGAGCAGGCGGCGGGCGCGCGCACCGACGGCACCGAGGAGCCCGCCAACGACTTCGTGGCGCCCACGGCGGAGACCGACGGCAACGTCGGCCACCTGGCGCCGGCCTTCGACGGCGAGGGGAGCACCACCAACGTCGACGGCACGGGCACCGCGGTGGACGCCACCACGGGCTGTCGCTCGGCGGCGGGGTACAGCGCCGGCAACCGCACCAACATCTGCGTGGTGTCCGTCGACGGCAAGCTGGTCGAGGTGCGCACGGCGCAGGCCTTCGGGGCGATGCGCGCGGCGGCGGCCTCGGCGGGCGTGTACATCAGCGTCGTCAGCGGCTTCCGCACGATGGACCAGCAGCGCTACCTCTACAACCTGTACCTCGCGGGCCGCGGCAACCTCGCGGCGCGGCCGGGCTACTCCAACCACCAGAGCGGCCTCGCGCTCGACCTCAACACCAGCAGCGCCGGGGTCTACAACTGGATGTCCCGCAACGCGTCGCGCTACGGCTTCCGCCGCACGGTGCCGAGCGAGCCGTGGCACTGGGAGCGCCCGGCCGGCTCGCAGGGGTCGTTCTCGGGCGGCGCCACCAGCGGGCGGTGCTTCTCCACCACCCTGGGCCGCGAGGTGGCCGAGAAGACCTGCGTCGAGGCTCGCCTCGACAGCGCCTGGTACCAGTGTGAAACCGGCACCTGGTACGCCGGCCGCGGCAGCCGCGGGGCCTGCGCCTCGACGCACCCGCTCAGCGGCGGCGGCACCACCCCGACCAACCCCACGAGCAACGGCCGCTGCTACAGCGGCACCCTCGGCCGCGACATGGCCGTGGGCGCCTGCCTCCAGAGCCGCTTCGACCGCGACTGGTACCAGTGCGCGAGCATCGGCTGGGTGATGAACAACAGCATCTCGTCGGCGCGCCGCGGCTACGCGGGCGCCTGCAGCAGCTACACCCCGCTCTGATCGCCTCCCTCTCCCCGTCCCCATAGGCGTTGACCGTTGAGGGCCCGTCGCGCCCTCTTGTCGGAGGGCCCCGGGCGGGTGATACGGTGCGCGCCGTGAGCAGCCCTGCGACCCCGATCTCCGCTGACGAACGACGCTCCTACTGGGACGACCTGCGCGAGCTCATGAAGTGCCCGCGCGAGCTCTGGCTCACCTACGTCGCGATCATCTTCGAGTACATCGGGCTGTACTCGTTCATGTCGGTGCTCTCGCTCTGGCTCACGAGCGACTTCCGCTTCGGCGACGACCGCGCGAGCAACTGGTTCGGCGTCTTCAGCGCGCTGCTCTCGCTCTTCGCGTTCATGGTGGGCTCCATCGCCGACGTGGTGGGCACCCGCCGCACGCTCATCTTCTCCTTCGGCGCCGCGATGCTCACCCGCGCGGTGATGTCCGTCTCGCCCAACGCCGCGATCGCGCTCCCCGCGCTCATCGCCTACGCCTTCGCGCTCGCGAGCGGCTCGCCGGTGCTCCAGACGGCGGTGCACAAGTACTCCAACAAGCGCACCGTCGCGATCGCGTTCTCGTTCTTCTACATCGCGCTCAACGTCGGCGGGGTGCTGTCGGGCCAGCTCATCGACCGCACCAAGGCCTTCTTCGTCGACCCGGCCACGCACCACCTCGTGATGCGCACCATCGAGCTGCCGCTCGTCGGCGCGACCCCGATGAGCGCCTACCGCGCCATCATCGGCCTCGGCACCATCACCGCCATGTTCGCCTTCGTGGCGACGCTCTTCGTGCGCTCCGACGCGGCCCTCGAGCGGGCGGGCGTGCCGTCGCGCCCGGAGGCGCCCGGCGAGGGCGGCGCGAAGAAGAGCCCCCTGGCCGTGCTCGGCGAGGTCGTGCGCGACCGGGCCTTCTGGCGCTTCATGCTGCTCATCGCCTTCCTGGTGCTGGTGAAGGCGATCTTCGTGCACATGCACGCGACGTGGCCGAAGTTCATCACCCGCGAGCGCGGCGAGGACTTCGACTGGGGCGGGCTCTGGGCGCTCAACTCGGTGCTGATCCTGTTCTTCGTGCCGGTGACCACGGCGTTTACGCGCCACCTGCCGGCCTTCAAGGTCATCGTGATCGGGGCCTTCGTCACGGCCGCGAGCCCGTTCGTCTTCGCGCTCGGCTCGTCGACGGCCATCCAGGTGACGGCCATCGTGGTGCTCACCATCGGCGAGGCGCTCTGGTCGCCGCGCAGCTACGAGTACAACGTCTCGATCGCGCCGCCCGGCCGCGAGGCGACCTACGTGAGCCTCGCGGTGCTGCCGTACTTCCTCGCGAAGTTCTTCGTCGCGATGACGGCGGGGCGCCTGCTCACCGCGTACTGCCCGCCCACCGGTCCGCGGCACCCGGGCATGATGTGGGTGATCATCGGCCTCACGACCCTCGTGGGCCCGGTCGGCATCCTCGCGCTGCGCAACGTGATCAACCCGCGGCGCGAGGCCGAGGCCGAGGCCGCGCCGCCGAGCGCGGCGTAGCGCCCACGGAGGGCCTCGCTGGCCGTATCGTGCCGTCGCGATGCAACCGAGCCCGGTAGACCGTCTCAAGATCCGCGCGCTCTTCGCGATGCGCAGGCTGCAGCGCCGCTCGATCGAGGACTGGTCGCGGCACACCTGGGTGTCCCGGGGCCGTCCGCGCGAGGCGGCGCTCCACGTCGTCCCGGCGCGCGAGCGCTACGGCGACGACCTGCCCGCCGGGCTCTTCGTCGCCTCGCCGACGCCCCCGGAGGGACGCCTCGGGTGGCTCTACGTGCTGCCCTACTACGTGCTCGCCGGCGCCGCGTTCGAGCTGCACCGCCGCGCCCCGATCGACGGGTCGATCCCGTGGGCGAACAACACCCCCGGGCTGCCTCCCATCGAGGGCAACGGCGAGGGGTGGCGCGGCGGCGCGGACGACGCGGAGTACGTGCGCCTGCGCGTCCAGGGGCCCAACCCCTTCCTCCTGCGGCGCGAGGACGATCGCACCTTCGCGCTCGACCTCGCGAGCCCCTTCGCGGGCACCGGGCGCGGCGCCGTCGCGCGCTTCGCCCTCACGGAGTCGGGGCTCCGCCCGGGGCCCATCACCCTCGACGGCACCACCATCGGTCCGGGCGATGGGCGCTTCGGCTGGGCCCGGCGGGTCGTCAACGCCCTCGACGCGCGCTTCTCGATCTTCGCCCAGCACCTCGGGGTCGTTCACTTCGTGCTGGCGCAGGCCTACGCGCTCGCCGCGGCCGCCACGCCGTACGGCCACCCGCTGCGCGCGGTGCTGCACGCCCACACCCGCGGCACGCTCGAGGTCAACGACTTCGCCTACCGCCTCCTGCTCTCGCCCGCGAGCTACTTCGCGCAGTCCGGCTTCTGCGATCGCTCGCTGGCTGCGCGGCTCATCGAAGCGCGGCTCCGCACCTTCGACCTGACCGACGCGATGGCGCCCCGCGACGTCGCCCGCAGGGGCCTCGGCGCGATCCCGGGGCACGCCTGGGCGATCGAGGCCGAGGCGTCCTGGGGCCTGTTCATCGACCACGCCCGCGAGCTCGTCGGGCGGCTCTACGCGAGCGACGATGCGCTGCGGGCCGACGCCGCGCCGCGCGCCTTCCACGCCGCCCTCTGCCGGGCGCTGCCGCGGGTGCCCGACGACCTCGCGACCCTCGAGACCCGAGAGCAGCTCGCGGTGCTGCTCGCGGTGCTGCTCGCGCTCGCGCCGATGCACGAGGTGTCCGGCGACTACTCGCCCTTCGCCCTCGCCCCGGAGCTCGAACAGAAGCGCATCGTGCGCTGGGACGCGCTCGACGAGGCCGCGCCCGCCCCGTCGCTGCGCGACGTCTTCCTCTTCGAGCAGGGCGCCTACACCGGGCTCTCGAACACCGGCGGCAACTCGATGATGGACTCCCCCCTCGCGCGCGACCCGCGGCTCGCGCACCCCTTCGCGGGCGAGTGGATCGACGCCCTCCGC
>CAIOSS010000633.1 GCA_903860995.1 uncultured delta proteobacterium
GCGCCGGGCCGACGGGGCGCCGTGGACGGACGACCGCTGCGACGAGCGCTGGCGCGTCAACGGCTGCGACGCGCTGCTGCCGCTGCGCCGGGCGTCGCGGGAAGACAACGGCCGCGTGAAGGCGTGGCGCAAGCGCGCGCGCGACGGAACGCTCCCGCCGGTGCTGGTGCACTTCATCGGCGCGCTCAACATGTTCGCGCTGCTCGACGGCCACGACCGCTTCGCGGCGGCGCGGCTCGAGGGGGCGCCCGTCCCGTGGCTGCACGTGAGCGCGCTGACGTACACGCCGGTCACGCTCGATCCGCAGCGGCAGGCGGCGATCGTGCGGCAGGCCGAGCGCTACGGCGGCGCGGCGCCGACGGCGACGATCAACGCGATGTACGCGCTGGCCTTCGACGACCGGCCGTGGCCGTCGCGACCGAGCTACGGGCGGGCGCTCGCGGGGGGTGTGCCGCGGTGGGACGACGAGGTGACGCGACGCCTGGTCGCGCTGGGGTTGCCGACCGCGGGCGATCGGCTGCTGGCGTAGGCGACACCGCGGAATGCGCCCGCCGACGCGGTCGTTGCGTCGCCCGAACCCGAGGAGTGCTCCCATGCGAATCGCGATCGTCTCGATGGATACGCGCGGCGGCGTGCAGCCGTACGTCGCGCTCGGCGTCGGCCTGCAGCGCGCCGGCCACGACGTGCGGCTGGTGGCGCCGAGCGACTGCGCCGCGATGATCGCCGAGGCGGGCATCGCGTTCGCGCCGCTCACGGGCAGCGTCGAGGCGGTGGTGCGCGGCACCGCGGGGGCGACCGAGGGAGGCGCCATCGCCAGCATGCGGGTGGCCGCGCGCGAGCTCCCTCGTCGGATGCTCACGTGGACGGGCGAGGCGCTCGCGGCGGCGGAGGGCGTCGACGTGGTGACCGGCGGCATCGGCGGCATGGGGGTGGCGCTCTGAATGCACCGCCGCGGATGCACGCGCGGGCCGATGGCCAACCCTCTTCCCACATAGACGACTGACGGCCGCTCGGAGGCTCCGCGGCTTCGTTCAACCGCGCCTTGGCGAAGCGCCCGAGGCCTCGCGGTGGGCTGTCACCCGACTGCGGTGGCGCTTCACCAAATCGCTATCTCATCGGTAAACCCCAGCGGATTCTGTGCGGACGAGGGTGCCCCATTGGACGCCCTATTCCCCCATTGGACGCCCTATTCCCAGCTCGCTGGTGTCCATGTCGACGTGGAGAATGGCGCGCTCGGTCCTCGCGGGGGGAGTGTCGCGGAGGGGTCAGGCCCGCGGCGCGGCGGGTTCGCGGGCGGGGACGAGGTACTTCGTGCGCTCGACGAAGGGGACGAGGTGGTCGATGAGCCACGCCGCGCCTTGCGACTCGACCCGAGTGAGTGGGGCCGCTTGTTCGCCTGCCCAGAACGCGACGAGCTCGACCTCGCCGTGCAGGGCCGCGTCGACCACGAGGCGATGAAGCGCCGCGCGAGATCGCTGCGACTGGTGAAACTCCTCGCGCTCGTGCGGGAGCAGAGCGTCTTCGAGAGCGACGGCTTCGGCCACCGAGGCGACGCCCTCGTACCAGAGGCCGTCCGACTGGAACCCGCAGCCGCAGCCCTCGTACGCGCCTACGTACTCGATGCAAGGGGAGGCCAGATGCGCGCGGACTGCTTCGTCCGCCGGGACGTCCTCCACCCGGATCGCGGCCTCGCCCTCGTCGATGACGCGGTCGAGAGGACGTTGGCTCCCGACCCACACGAGGAGGCACATGCCTATCCCCTACTCATCACCACGTTCACGCGCTCAGCCCCGGCACCCCGAGATAGACCTCGTCCACCACGAGGTCGCCACCCAGGTCCGGCAGACGGATCACCCCGCCCCTCTCGGCGATGGTCAGGGTCCACGTCCCGTCGCCGTTGCGACGATA
>CAIOSS010000634.1 GCA_903860995.1 uncultured delta proteobacterium
GCGGCCACCTACAATCAACCCGACGCGCGACGCGCGGCGGCGCCGCATGGTCGGGCGACCGCCATGGGCGACGATTCAGCGATGCCCTGGCGACGGACGGGACCGTCGAACCGCTCACCGGTCGCCTACTCCGAATCCCAGGCCGGCCGCATGCGAGAACGCCGGGACCTCGTGTAACATCGGCCCCGCTAAGGCCCGCGCGACCCCGTGCGGGGTCGAACTCCGCCACCCGCAGGAAGGCACGCGATGAGCACGGATCACAACGACGGGAGCCCGCCACCGGCCGCGGAGCCCAATGCCGCACGCCCCGTCGCTCAACCCCGGATGCTGTTGATCGGGGTGGGGGTCCTGGCGCTGGGCGCCGCGGTCATCGCGCTGCGCCCGAAGCGTCGCCCGAGCGGGCCGCCCGCGCAGAGCTCGGCGCGCGACCTGCTGCGGCCGGGCGCGCCCCCCTCGGGCGCCCCCACCCCCCCCGGCGCCTACTCCGCGGCGGGCGCTGCCGAGCTCGCGCTGGTGGCGCCGCTCGCCGTCGGAGACCCGCTCGCCGGCGGCGTCGTCACGCGCATCAGCGCCGTGCGGCAGGGCTTCATGCACGTCTTCGCCACCAAGGACGGCCAGACCTTCAACCTCGGCGTCGGCCTCGCCCGCGCAGGGGTGACCGGCCTCCGCGCGGGCCCCTACGTGGTCTACATCCTGGGGTCGACCACGCCCAACCCGGCCGCCTACCCCATCGCCGACGCGCTGGTGCGGGTCATCCGCCTCAACGCCGCGACGCCCGCCCCACCGGGGATGTCCGAGGGCACCTTCGGCGGCGCGGCCCGCTGATGCGCCACGCTCTGGTTTGACGGGTTCTTCGGGCGTCAGATAGAGTCGACGAGCGGCCCTCCCGTGGCCCCTCCCAAGACCGAAAACCCCATGCGGATCGCCCTCGTCAACCCACCGGTCCCTGCAGGGCGCTTCACCAACCGCGACCTGATGGGCGGCATGGGGATCGACGACGACTTCGGGGTCGGGCTGGGCCCGCGCTTCGTCGCCCTCCTCAAGAACGAGGGCACACGCCTCCCGGTCATCGCCCTCGCCTACGCGGCGGCGCTGCTCGACGGGCACGACGTCACGGTGCTCGACCAGTCGCGGCTCGACCCGCACGACCCCGCGGCCCTCGACGCCGTCGCGCGCGCGCGGCCCGACTGGGTCGTGGCCGCGACGTCGTTCGCGTTCCTGGGCGCCGAGTTGCGGTACCTTGAGCGGGTCCGCGCCGCGACGGGCGCCAGGCGGATGCTGCTCCAGCAGGCCGCGACCTTCTTCGCGGGCGACATCCTCCAGCGGGGCTTGGCCGAGGCCGTCTCGGCGGGCGACCCGGAGGTCGCCGTGCGGCACCTCGCGCGCGGCACCCTCGCGCCGGGGCTCGACGGCGTGTGGATGGGCGGCGACGACGGGCGGCCGGTGCCGGCCGTCAACGGGTTCGTGCGCGACCTGGACGAGCTCCCCGACCCGCGCTGGGACGGCTTCCCGCTGGGGGACTACGGGTACTTCCCGCTGCTGAAGAAGCGCCCCTTCCTGACCATGCTGTCGTCCCGGGGCTGCCCCTACCAGTGCTCGTTCTGCCCGTACCCCGTGGCGCAGGGCGCGCCGTTCCGCCCGCGCAGCGCGGCGCGGGTGGCCGCGGAGATGGAGCGCCTGGTCGACCGCTTCGGCGCGCGCAGCGTGCTCTTCCGCGACCCGACCTTCTCGCTCGACATGACCCGGGTGCGGGACCTCTGCCGGCTCGTGATCGAGCGGAGGATCCCGCTGGCGTGGGGCATCGAGACGCGCCTCGACCGGATGGACGAGGCGATGATCGAACTGCTGGGCCGGGCGGGGTGCCGGTCGGCGGAGTTCGGGATGGACCCGATCGACGAGCACACCCGGCAGGCCTCGCACCGCAAGGGCATCAAGCCCGCCCGGGCGGCGGAGCTCATCCGGACGATGGAGCGCAACGGCATCGCCACCGCGGGGCTCTTCGTGGTGGGCATCCCGGAGCAGTCCGAGGACGAGATGCACCGCACCCTGGACTGGATCGAGACGCTCGAGGTCTCGTACATGAACTACGAGGTGGCGACGCCGTTCCCCGGGACGGAGCTGTACGCCCAGGCGGTGCGCAGCGGCTGGACGAAGCCCATCCGGCTGGACGACCTGCTCGACGGCGACCCGAAGCTCTCGTTCAACGGGGTCATCGACCTCGCCCGGATGAAGGCCCTGCAGGACCGCGCGCTGTCGCGATTCTACCTCCGCCCGCGGAAGGTCGCGCGGGAGATCCTCAACGCGGACTTCGTGGAGAACGTGCGCTTCATGGCCCGCTCGGGGCTGAAGTTCGCCCGCGCGGAGCGCAAGCCGTGAGCCCCGGCCCGCGGACCGTCGCGGTGATCCCGGCGCACGACGAGTCGGCCACGGTCGCGGGCGTGGTGCGGCGCGCGGCGCGGCACGTCGACCGGGTGCTGCTGGTCGACGACGGCTCCTCGGACGGCACCGGCGCGCTCGCCGCCGCGGCCGGCGCCACCGTGCTGCGGCTCGACCCGAACCGCGGCAAGGGGGCGGCGCTGGTCCACGGGCTCGCGGCGGCGCGCGACCTCGGGGCGGAGAGGATCGTCACCCTCGACGCCGACGGCGAGCACGACCCCGACCAGATCCCAGCTTTCCTCGCCGCGCTCGACGACCACGACGTCGCCGTCGGGTTCCGCGAGGTCTACCGCAGCGGCGCGCGACGGGCCCTCAACGCCCTGGCGCTCTTCTGGTTCCGGGTGCTCGACCCCTCGATCCGGGACACCATCTGCGGCTTCCGGGGGTTCCGGGCCGAGGCGCTCCCCGCGGTGCACAATACCGCGGGGGGGTTCGTGTACGAGCACGAGGTGCTCCTGCGGGCGGTGGCCGCGGGCCTGCGCATGACCTCGGTGCCCGTCGCCACTACCCCCTCGGCGAGCTCACACGTCACCCCGCGCGAGATGCTCCGGGCCAACAACCACTTCGACCGCTGGGTGCTCGGCGCCCTGCCCACGCTCCCGCTGCCGGCCTGGCGCAAGTCCCTGCTCGCGGTGGGCTGCGCCACGGGCCTCGCGCTCGGGGCGCCCGCCGCCTGGGCGCTCGACCGCGCCGCCCGGAGGCCGGGCTGATGGCATACGCGCGGTTCCTCCAGTCGCTCCACCTCACCCACGCGCCGTACTGGGTCGCCAGCGTCTTCCTGGTGATCCTGGTGCGGCGGGTGAGGCGGTCACTGGAGTCCATCGCCGCCACGCTCAAGGCGCAGCACCCCACGGAGCCATGAGAGATACCGTCTGGTCGATCCTGCTCACGCAGACCCCCATCGCCGTGGCCTGCCTCTGGGTCGCCTGGGAGATGCGCGGGGTGCACCGTGCCCTGCGCGACATCGCCGAGCACCTGGGGCGGCTCTCGCGGTCCGACCGCGGAGAGCGCTGAGGTGCCCGGCGCCGAGGTCGCGCTCACCCTCGACGTGGAGGGCGACTTCGGCTCGGCCGCCCTCCGGGGCGTCGACGAGGCGCTGCCGCGGCTCCTCGACGCCCTCGACGCGCGCGCGATCCCGGCGACGCTCTTCGTGGTCGGAGACGCGGCCCGGGCGCGCCCCGCGGCGATCCGGGACGCCGTGGCGCGCGGGCACGCGGTGGCCTCGCACTCGATGACCCACCCGGCCCTCTCGCGGTGCTCCCGCGCCCGGCAGCGCGCCGAGCTCGCGGACTCCCGCGCGGCCCTGGAGGACGTGACGGGCGCGCCCTGCCTGGGGTTCCGCGCGCCCTACTTCGACCTCCCGCGCGACCTCGGGCCGCTGCTGGAGGAGGCCGGCTACGCGTGGTCGTCCTCCAAGGCGCCGTTCTCCCCGGTGGCGCTCTACCGGCACCTCGGGCAGACCCGCGGCGCGCACGCGCTGCCGGGCAGCCGGGTGCGGGAGTTCCCGGTGCCCGGGCTGCTGGGGCTGCCCATCCCCGAGGGCCTGTCGTACCGGCGGCTCTTCCGCCCGCTGCTCGCGCTCCGCCCGCGGCCGCCGCGGGTGTTCTACCTGCACCCCTACGAGCTGCTCGACCGCGTCGAGGACTTCGCCCTGCCGCGCTGGATGCGCCCCTTCGTTACGCTGGGCCAGGGGCGCGCGGCGAGCGCTCTGCTCTGGCGCTCCGTGGACGCGTGGCGGGGGGCGGGCGCGCGCTTCGTGACCCTGCCCGGCGGGGGCACGTGAGGGCCCTGGTCACCGGCGGCGCTGGGCTCATCGGCTCGCACCTCACCGAGCGCCTGCTCGCGCAGGGCGACGAGGTCACCGTGCTCGACGACCTCTCCACGGGCCAGTGGGAGAACCTCCGCGCCGTCGCCGACTGCCCCCGGCTGCGGGCCGTGGAGGGGACCATCTTCGACGGGGCGCTGCTGCGCGAGCTCACGGCCGACTGCGACCGGGTGTTCCACCTGGCCGCGGCGGTGGGCGTCCGGATGATCGTCGAGCGCCCCGTGCACACCATCGAGACCAACGTCGCGGGCACCGAGCAGGTGCTGCGCGTCGCGCTCGAGCGCCAGCTCCCGGTGCTGATCACCTCCTCCTCGGAGGTGTACGGCAAGAGCACGGCGGTGCCCTTCCGCGAGGACGGCGACATGGTCCTCGGGCCGACGACGGTGACGCGCTGGAGCTACGCGTGCTCCAAGGCCATCGACGAGTTCCTGGCGCTGGCGTACGCGCGGGAGCACGGGCTCCCGGTGGTGGTCGCGCGGCTCTTCAACACCGTGGGCCGACGGCAGATCGGGCGCTACGGCATGGTGATCCCCCGGCTCGTGCGGCAGTGCCGGGACGGCGGGCCCATCCTGGTGCACGGCGACGGCTCCCAGACGCGGTGCTTCGCGGAGGCCGAGGACGTCGCGGCGATCCTGGTGCGGCTGCTGGCCCACCCCGACGCACGCGGCCGGATCTTCAACGTGGGCCACGACGAGGAGCACGCGATCCTCGACCTGGCCGAGCGCGTGCGGCGCCGGATCGACCCCGCCTGCGAGATCCGCCTCGTCCCCTACAGCGCGGCCTACGGGCCCGGCTTCGAGGACCTCCAGCGGCGGGTGCCGGACCTCTCGCGGCTGCGCGCCCTGCTAGGCCCGCTGCCGATGCAGGGGCTCGACGCGATCCTCGACCGGGTGATCGCCGACGCGCCGGATTGAGACGTCTGGACGTCTGGACGCCCAGGCACCCGAACGCTCAGCGGGAGCGCAGGGCGGGGCTGGTGACGTGCCTGGGGGCCTCGGGGCGCGCCAGGCGGTCGGCGAGGGCGTCGACCACAGCCTGGGCGACCCGCATGGCGACGAGGCCGTCGGCGGCCCGCGCGGGGGCGGGGCCCCTGCTCACGACCATCTCCCGGAAGGCGTCGAGCATCCCTTCGGCGTCGCTCCCGCGCTCGACCGAGGTGGTGCGGTCGCCCTGCGGGGTGTCGTGGGTGATGGTCTCCGCGGCGCCCTCGCGCCGCCAGGACACGCGGCGGTGGGCGGCCAGCAGGGTGACCTCGTCGACGGGGGCGGGCGCTTCGCTGTCGAGCACGATCTCCCCGACGGCGCCGTTGGCGAAGGCGAACTCCGCGCGGATCCACAGGGGCCGGTCGCTCCCCCGGGCCTCGGCGCGGGTGAGGGTCGGCTCGCCCGGGCCGAAGGCCGCCATGAGGTAGGCCGCGTGGTAGAGCGGCTGGTAGAGCGCGTCGCGGCTCCAGGCCTTCGGGGCGTCGGGCGAGGAGGCAGGCCAGCGGCGGGTGCAGCCGACGCGCCGGGGCGTGCCGATGGACCCGTCGGCCACCATGGCGCGCAGCCGGCGGACGCCCGGGGTGAAGAGCATCACGTGCGCGACCATGACGGGGCTCTGCTCGGACGCGGCGACCAGGTCGAGGGCCTCCTCCTGGGTGCGGGCGAGGGGCTTCTCCACCAGCACCGGGAGCCCCCGACCGGCGGCGAGGCGGGCGAGCGGGTGGTGCGCCACGGTGGCCGCGGCGACGATGACCGCGTCGGGGCGGAGCGCGTCGAGCAGGGCCGCCGGGTCGGCCTCGAGGCGGAGCCCTGCAAAGGGGCCGGGGTCGCGGTCGAGCAGGTGCGGGGACGCCACGCCGACGACCTCCAGGCCGCGGACCTGGCGGGCCGCCCGGAAGAGGCGCTGGGCGTGCGGACCGGAGCCGAGGAGGGCGACGCGCACGGCGCGGGCGCCCTCGGCGCGGATCACCGGCAGCCGCCGGGGCTCCGGGGGAAGTGAGGGGACGGGGAGCTCTGGCCCGTCGGCCTCCGGGCGCGGCGGCGTGTGCAGGGCGGGGTGCACCTCCCCGAACCGCTGCGGCGGGCGCACGACGGCGATGGCCGCCGCCTCCTCGGCGGTGAGGGGCGCGCCCGGCACCGGGGCCAGCTCGCCGAAGCCGTAGCGCGCGGCGTAGGGCCTCCACAGCCCGACGCACTGGGACGCGAAGCGGCACCGGTCGCACTGGGGCCCGCAGGTCTTCTGCGGCTCGTCGTCGGCGTGGGCCTGGGGCGCCATCTGGACGAAGTCGCTCCAGGCCGTGAACTCGCCGAGGAAGCACGGCGGGATGCCCTGGCGCGAGCCCACCACGAAGGGGCTCCCGCGGGACTCGAGCAGCGCCATCGCGCGCCGCAGGTAGGGCATCACGTCGGAGATGCGAGGGACGAGCGCGGCGTTCTCCAGGGCCTTGAACTGCGGGGTGACGAACGCGAAGGAGATGCCGACGCGGCCGCCCCAGGTGGCGCTCACGAAGTCCGCGAAGCGCGGCAGGTACGGGTGGTTGACCGCCGTGATGACGTGGTTGACGTCCACCCGCACGCCCGCGTCGAGCAGGGCGTGGATCGCCCGCACCGAGCGCTCCCAGTCGCCGACCTTGGAGGTGGCGCGCCGGGAGAGCAGCTCGTCGTGGGCGTGGAGCGACACGAAGGCCTTGGTGAGCCCGGCCTCCGCCAGCGGGCGCACCTTCGCGGGGCCGTCGATGAGCGCGCCGTTGGTGACCAGCTCGATGTCCTTGATGCCCAGCCGCGAGGCCGCGCGGACGTAGTGGACGAGGTCCTTGGAGAGCGTGGGCTCGCCGCCGCTGAAGGAGATGTACTTCACCCCCGCGCGGGCCATGCGCGCGATGCGCCGGAGCATCTCGCCGGCGTCCTTGACGACGTTCTCCGTGGTCTCGTTGGCGCTGCAGAAGGGGCAGTCCTGGTTGCAGTGGATCGTGGGGCGCAGCACCCGGTTGATCACCCGCGAGGCGGCGGCGCGGTGCTCGGCGTTCCACTCGCGGCGGGGGGTGGTGCGCTGCTCGAAGAGGCGCCGCGGCCGCGCGGCGAAGGGCAGCAGGTCGCGGTCGCCGTGGGCCTCGCGGTAGGCGTCGCTGGGCCCGAGGCAGTGCGCGCGCACCGCGCAGCCCTCGCACGGCGCGAGCTGCCGGAACCCCGGGCGGCGGTGCACCGGCTGCCGCGGGTTGAACTGGTGGACGCGCTGGTGCTCCTCGTCGTGCCCGAGCACGCACAGCGGGATGGCGTCGAACTCGTGGATCTGCACCCGGACGCCGAGCGAGCCGGCGAGGGTGAGCGCGCGGCGCAGGGAGGCCCGGACCTCCGCCCAGGGTGGCTGCGCGAGCACCGGAGGCGGCGGGGCGACGGGCGCGTACACCCGCAGGCCCGTCAGCGAGGGCACCGCGCGGTGGGCCAGGGCGAGCACCTCGGTGAGGTCCTGCAGGCGGGTCGGGAGCAGCGGGACCTCGACGGACACCGCGACCCCAGCGGCGTCGAGGGCGCGCATCGCCCGCAGCGAAGCCACCAGCGCCCCGGCGCGCCCGGCGACCCGGTCGTGCACGGCGGAGACGTGCGCGAAGAGCGGGACGATCGCGCTGCGCACCCCCCAGTCGGCGAGGGCCACGGCCCGCTCGGCGGAGGCGACGCCGCCGCCGTGGGTGCGCACGCAGACGTCGCTCCACCCGGCCTGGTGGGCGGCCTCCAGCACGCGGGGGAAGTGCGGGGCGTCGAGCGAGGCCCCGCGGAACACGAGGCGCTCGCCGCCCGCGCGCACCCCGAGCGGGACGCCGTACTCGTCCGCGGGGGAGGGCGCCTCGGCGCAGTCGCACACGGCCGAGCAGCGCTGCTCGCAGCTGCCCCCGAGGTGGATGTGCAGGGTCGAACGCGACAAGGAGTTTTGGGGGTCCTCTCCAGGGTGGGGGGGGGCGGCGGGGCCGCGCCGGCGCGGTCCGGCGCCTCAGCCCGCAGCGGGCGGCGCGGCTCCGTCCTCGGGCAGCGTGGGCTCGGTCGCGGCCGGCGGGTTGACGTCGCCCGGGGGCGGCGGCGGCGTGGGCTCGGTCATGGCCGGCGGCTCGATGGGCTCGACGGGGACGCCGCGGTCGAAGGAATCGACCCAGGCCGCGAAGCGCGAGATGAGGTCGTGGTTGGTCTCGTAGAAGCTGCGGTCGCCGGACTTCTCCTGGGCGATGTAGACGATGTCGTAGCGCGGGGTGCGGTGGAACGCCGACTTGGACGGGTCGGTCTGCAGCACCGCGATGGCGATCGTGCGGTCGGGCAGCGAGAAGACGAACGTCGGGTCGCGGTACTGCTCCACCCGGCTGTCCCCGCCGCGGGTCGCGCGGAGCTCGACGCGATCGAGCCGCCAGCCGTCGGGGTTGGGCAGCGCGTCGGTGCCCATAGCCTCCCGAAACGCCACCTCGAGGCGCTTCGCGAACTGGGCCTTGGTCTCCTGTTGGGTCGCGTCCTCGCTCATCGTCGTGTCCTCACATCAGTGGCCGTTGCCATCCGCCGCCTCAAGGGAACCCCATCGGCCCCCGCACAGTCAACCCACGCCGTGGCGCCGGGCGGGAGACTACAGCACCGTGAGCACGCCGCGGCGCAGCCGGTCGGAGAGCACCCGCGCCGAACCCGTCACCACCCGCGCCTCGCGCTCGCGCCCGCGGCGCAGCAGCCCCTCGGCGACGCGGGCGAGCGCCTCCCGCGCGGACTCCATCGCGTCGCGGCGGGTCATGATGCTCTCGTGGTTGCGGTCGCGGTGCGGGAGCAGGTAGCGCACCTCGGCGCCGTCGCGCTCCGCCAGCGCGGCGAAGGCGTCGACCTCGTGCACATTACTGCGCAGGAGCACCATGCTGTACGAGACCGACGCGCGGAGCGAGCCGTCGGCGCGCCGGCGGACGACCTCGTCGAGGTTCTCCCGGATGCGCTCCCACGGCAGGCCGCGGTTGACCGCGAGGTAGGTCGCGGGCGTGGCGGCGTTGAGGCTCAGGGTGAGGTGGCCGAAGGGCACGCGCGCGAGGCGCTCCAACTGGCGCGCGGTGAGGTACGAGCCGTTGGTGGTGAGCGCCACCTCCAGCTGCGGGTACGGCGCGAAGTCGGTCCCCTCGAGGAAGCGCCGGAAGGCCGGCGACGCCAGCGGCTCGCCGCCGTTGGCCGAGAGCAAGCGGAGCCCCGGCAGCATCGCGCGCACCCCGAACCAGAACGCGTCGGTGCGCTCGTCGTCGAGCGTGCCCCGCTCGCCGCAGTCGCACATGAGGCAGTCGTAGTTGCAGTACGACGTGGTCGACACCACGAGCGAGAGGGGCCCGGCCCGCATCTCCTCGCGGCCCGCGAGGATGTCCTCGACCGCGGCGACCTGCGCCTCGACGCTCGCCTGCGGCCCGCCCCGGAGCACGACGTCGCCCGCGCGGTCGCTGCCGGCGTGGAGCACGGGGCACGAGCGCCGGCAGGGCTCGGGGTGCCGGTCGAGCACCATGGCGCGGCGGAACGCGCGCATCGCGGGGCCGTTCCAGAGCGCGACCGGGTCGGCGTCGGGGGGGGCGCCCGCGGCGCTCGCCTGGTACTCGGAGCAGCACGGCCCGAAGCGCCCGCCCTCGTTGAGCTCCAGGCGCGTCCACGGCAGCACGCACGGCCACGGGGGCAGCTCGTCGAAGAACGCGCTGAGGTGGACCGACGCGCCGGGGCGGTCGGTGAGCGCGCGGCGCATGATCACCTGCCAGGGCGCCGAGCCGTCGGCCCGCGGCCCACGCTCCGGCCCGGTGCGCGTCGACTCCGCGTCGGCGGACAGCGGGGGCGCGAGCGAGCGGATCCAGCGCGAGAGCATGTCGCCGGGCGATCCGCCGCCCGCGTCGGCCACGCGCCGGGCGAGCGAGCGGCCCGCCGCGTCGAAGCGCGCGAAGGGGAGCGCGGTGGCCTCGTGGTACACGACCGCGTCGGCGACGTCCCAGGGCCCGCGGTGCCGCGAGCCCGAGGCGGGGCGGGCGCCGAGCGTGAGGGCGTCGTCGCCCTGCGCGAGGGTGACGCGCAGGTGGTCGACGGCGGCCTCGACGGCGGTCACGCGCCAGCCCGCGAGGAGGTCTCCCTGTGCGAGGCCGGGGGGCGTCAGGGACATGGGGGCTCCCGAGCGTATCACCCCGAGCGCCCCCTAGCGGAACGAGTTCCACGGCTCCGTGGTCGGGTTCACCGGCACCCCGTGGGCGGCGAAGCCCGCCCGCAGGGCGCCGGCGACGTCCTGCTCCCACGCGTCGCCGAGCGCCTCGGGGAAGCCCGCCCGCGCATAGGTCGGGGCGATGTGGGCCTTCTCGGCCATGGGCCCGAGGCGCACGGCCTCGACCCACGGCGCCACGGCCTCGACCAGGGCCGCGGCGTTCATGGGCAGCATCGGGTGCGCCACGGCGAAGGTGCGCAGCCCCGCCTGGCGGAGCGCCTTGAGGGCCGCCAGGCGCTCCGCGATGGGCGGCGCCGACGGCTCGAACACCGCCCGCACGCCGTCGTCGTCCGTCGGGATGCTCACGCCCACCAGCAGCCGCGGCATCGTCCGGAAGAGCGCCAGGTCGTCGACCACCGTCGGCGAGCGGGTGAGCACCACTGGTGTGAAGTCGCTCTCGCGCAGCACCTCCAGGCAGCGACGCGTGACGCGGTAGCGGCGCTCCAGCGGCTGGTACGGGTCGGTCACCAGCGGGCTCATCCGCACGGTGCCAGGGGGCTCGGTGAGCACCTCCCGGGCGAGCAGCGCGGGGGCGTTGATGCGGACGTCCACCCAGCGGCCCCACGAGGCCTGCGGGAGCCCGCCGAGGTCGCGCACGAACGCCGTCCGCCCGATGCCGTAGCAGTACGTGCACCCGAAGATGCAGCCCACGTACGGGTTCAGGTAGTACATGCCCGGGGCCTCGGCCACGAGCGCGCGCTCGGCCTCCACCTCGCGCACCTCCACACGCGACCGCGGCGGCTCGCCCACCACCGGGAGCGACGCGCGCAGCGCGGGGAACGCCCTCTCCTGCGCGCGGATCGCGCCCACCACGGCCCCCAGCAGCGCCTCCTCCGACGGCGAGAGCGCCGACGCACGGCGGCCGAAGAGGGAGAAGTACACGTTGAAGTCGCGGGTGCGCACGAAGCACGGGCGGCCCGGGTCCGAGCGCTCCAGGTCCACCTCGAGGTGCGCGCCCGCGGCGCCCGCAAAGCGGAAGGTCACGCCCTGCTCGACCTCCCAGTCCGCCAGGGTCCACGGGGCGGGGAGCGCGCCTGGGGACGACAGCCCCACGCGCAGCTGCTCGAAGCGACCGGCGATGAACCCCCGCACCCGAGCGACGGCGGTCACGGGCCGAACCACACCCGCGGCCGGACCCGCCACGCGACGCCGTCCACGGTCACGCGGAGGACCGCGCTGCCCTCGCTCGCCGGGGCGCGGAGCACCCGGGTCGCCACCCCCGCGGCGTCCACCCCCACGGGGCCGACCCAGGCCGCGCCGGGGGTCAGCGCCTCGATGGCCACGCTCGCCGACCGCGGGGCGCCGGCCTCGTCTACCGGGCGCACGGCGACCGTGACCAGGGAGGTCCCGTCGGCGGCGACCCGGCGCGACGCCGGTGTGATCGTCAGCGCGGCAGGCTCCTCCAGCGTGCGGGGCGCCCCGGCGGGCACGCCGACCCAGCGGCTCACGAGGCCGCTCGGCCAGCGCACGACGACCTCGTCGAGCGCTGGCGCCGACCCGGCCGCCAGGTCGAGCATCGGCCCGTCGGTCACCTGCGGCGCCCCGTGGCCACCGTAGACGAACGACCGGCGCATGGCCCCGGCGCGCACCTCGACGCGCGCCCCGAGGCCCGCGGGGTTGGACACCACGCCCCGCAGCGAGAGCAGCACGTGGCCCCCGCTCGGGGCCGTGGCGTTGCGGTAGACCCGCAGGGGCTCGCCGAAGCCGCCCATCATCACGTCAAGATCGCCGTCCGCGTCGAGGTCGCCGAGGGTCGCGTTGGCCCCGTGGCCCGGCTCGAAGCCCGCGGCCGTGTGCACCGGCTCGAAGCCCCGCCCCCCGACGCCCGCGTAGAAGAGCGGGATCGAGTCCCCGCGGCCCGGCATCATCGTGAAGCCCTCGTCGTCGCCGCAGGGCACCAGGAGTTCCAGCCACCCGTCGTGGTCGACGTCCCACAAGCGCGGCGACCACGGGATGAGATGCTGGCCGGTGGTGGTGAGCTCCTGCGAGAGGTTGAAGGCGGAGTTCATGGTGCGCCACCCGCGCGCCGGGTCGGGGCCGAGCACCGTCGAGGGGCTCTGGTCGCTTAAGACGATCTCTTGCGCCCCATCGCCGTCGATGTCCCCGAGGGTGTAGCCCATGGGGGAGCGGTTGCTGACCCCGAAGAGCAGGTTCGGGTCGTCGGGCATGGGGACCGGGTTATACCGCGCGAAGCCGGGATCGCCGTCCTCGCGCGGCCCCAGCGAGCGGAACGTGATGTTCTCGTGCGCGTGCCCGTCGTTCATCACGAAGATGTCGTCGCGGCCGTCCCGGTCGAGGTCGATGTACCCGACCTGCCAGGTCTGCCCGACGACCCCGAGGCCCCAGCGCTCGCTCACGTCCTCGTAGCGGCGCCCGCCGAGGCCGCGGAACACCCCGAGCGTGTCCATCCAGCGCGTGATCACGATGTCGAGCAGGCCGTCCTCGTCGATGTCCCAGAGGGAGGCCGACATCACCGCCGTCACGGGCGCGAGCACCGTGCGGCGCCCCAGGTCGACGCCGCCGGCGACGTCCCAGTAGACGGCGGTCTCGGGCGCGGAGCAAAGCAGGTCGAGGCGGCCGTCGCCGTCGAGGTCGACCGCGAGGCGGCACCCGCGGACGGCTCCCGGCAGCGCCTCCCCCGCGCCCCACGCGCCGCCAGCGCCGCGCCGGAACAGCCGCGTGTCCCCGCCGTTGAGCGAGCGGTCGTAGATCTGGCGGTTGTCGTTGAGCACGATCAAGTCGGGAACGCCGTCGGCGTCCAGGTCGGGCGCCAGCGCCGAGCTCACCCGCTTGGGGTCCCGCCGCCCGCCCCAGTCCACCCCCCCCGCCAGCGTCGCCTCCAGCGCGTCCCAGCGCGCGAAGCGGAAGCGATGGGTCGAGCCGGCGTCGGCGGCCGCAGCGTCGTTCGGCGCCCACACGGCCGCGTCCCCCGGGCCCCCCGCGTCCCCCGGGCCCCCCAGGCCCCCGTCCCAGAGCGGCGGGCGGGTGCGGTCGCCACACCCCAGAGCCACGGCGCTCCACGCGATCAACGTGCCCGTCCGCATCGTTGCTCCCGCGACTTTCCTTCCGCGTGTCGCCACTGCCCGGGGCAGCGTACACCAAAACGATGCCCCGTTCGCTCCACCGCCTCGACGCCGGCACCGTCGTCACCCCCGAAGACCTGCGCGCCGCCATCGACGCGGTCGCGCCCGCGCTCGCCGACGGCGCCCTGCTGGTGGTCGGGCCCTTCGCGCGCGTGGCGCGCGAGCTCCACGAGATGGTCCTCCGGGCGAGCGCGCGCGACGACAGCTACCGGAGCCTCCTCGACGGCCTGGGCCGGCGGCACATGGCGCTGCTCGCGGCGCTGCCCGCCGCGGCGCAGACCCCAGCCCTCGCCGCGCAGCTCCAGGATGACACCCGCGACCTGGCCGACACCTGCCACGCCCTCCGCAGCGGCGGCGACACCGGGGTCGCCCGCGCGCTCGCCCTCTCCTGCGGCGCGGTCTGGTCGTCCCGCGTCGTGGAGGCCGGCCTCCGGGCGTGGGGCGTCGACGCGCGCTGGCGCGACCCGCACGAGTGGCTCCGCGTGGCCGCTCCCGACGCCCGGCGCGCCGAGTCCGACGGCGCGGGGCCCTGGCCCGACGCCGCCGAGGGCTGCACCGTCGTCCCCGGCGGGCGCGCCCTCGACGCGCTCGGCTCCCCGGTGCACCTCTACCCCGACGGGCTCGACCGCAGCGCCGCGCTGCTCGCCGCGCTGCTCCCCGCCCGCGCGGTCACCCTCTGGCACCGCGACGCCCGCCTGCTCGGCGCCATCACCCTCGCGGAGGCCGGCGCCCTCGCGGACGTCGACCCCGCGCTCGGCGCGCCCGCGGTGTGGGCGCCCGCGCTCGACGCCGGCGTCC
>CAIOSS010000635.1 GCA_903860995.1 uncultured delta proteobacterium
CAACGCTAGGAGCCTTTGCACCAAGACCATGGAACGCGATCTCCGCTTCGGCTTCGGGAAGAACTGGGACGACTTCCGGGCGAAGGCCCTGAACCCGGAGCGCATCGACGAGGCGCAGCGGGCCCTCGCGGCGCTCGTCGGCCCCGACGCCCTGCGCGGCAAGACGTTCCTCGACATCGGGTGCGGCAGCGGGCTCATGTCCCTCGCGGCGCTGCGGCTCGGCGCGGCCCGGGTGGTGGGCTTCGACTACGACCCCGACTCGGTCTCGTGTAGCGAGTCCGTTCGAGCCTCCGCCACGGCCGATGAGCGCTCGCGCTGGACGGTGATGCGCGGCTCGGCGCTCGACCCGGACTTCGTGAAGACCCTCGGGGACTTCGACGTCGTCTACTCCTGGGGGGTGCTCCACCACACCGGGCAGATGTGGAAGGCCATCGAGACCGCCTTGCTGCCCGTGCGGCCGGGCGGCGGGCGCTTCGTCATCGCGCTCTACAACAAGGTCCACGGTCGGCTGGGTGTCTTCAGCTCCGAGTCCTGGCATGCGATCAAGAAGGCCTACGTGAGCGGCGGCGAGGTACGGCGCGGGGCCCTGCTCGGGGCCTTCTCCACGTGGCGCGTCGCGGTCGCCCTGAGCGAGCTGCGCAGCCCCCTGCGCGAGATGCGCGAGTACAAGAGCTCGCGCGGGATGTCGTGGTTCCACGACGCCGTGGATTGGGTCGGCGGCTTCCCCTACGAGTACGCAACGGTCGAGGAGGTCGAGCGCTTCCTGCTCGACCGCGGGCTGCGCAAGGTGAAGACCATCGCCACGCCGACCAACGGCTGGGGCAACAACGAGTTCGTCTTCGAGCGCCCGTAGCGCGGCCGCGCGGCCGTTGCCCCGCCTCGCCGGGTGGTGCTAGACGCTCCCCGGATGTGCGGCATCAGCGGCTTCCTCTCCCACGACCCGAAGCGCCCCGGCGACGAGCGCGCAGTCCAGCGGATGAACGACGCCATCCGGCACCGGGGCCCCGACGCCGACGGGGTGCTCGCCGACGGCCCCTGCGTGCTCGGCCACCGCCGCCTCTCCATCATTGACCTCTCCCCCGAGGCGCGGCAGCCGCTTCCCAACGAGGACGGATCGGTCTCCGTCGTGGTCAACGGCGAAATCTACAACTTCGCCGAGCTGCGTGACGAGCTCATCGCGAAGGGCCACACCTTCCGCTCGCGCTCCGACAGCGAGGTGGTCGTTCACCTCTACGAGGAGCTCGGCGAGGCCTGCGTCGCGCGCCTCCACGGGATGTTTGCCCTGGCGCTCTGGGACTCGCGTCGCCAGCGGCTGCTCCTCGCCCGCGACCGCGCCGGCAAGAAGCCCCTCTTCTACCGCCGGCTGCGCCACGGGGTGGCCTTCGCCTCCGAGGTGCACGCGCTCGTGACGGCCTTCCCCGACGAGCGCGCGGAGGCCGACCTCGCGGTGATCGACGAGTACCTCACGCTCGCCTACGTCCCCTCGCCCCGCGCCGCGTTCAAGGACACCGCCAAGCTCCCCGCGGCGCACTACGCGGTGCTCGAGCCCGGCCAGGCACCGCGCCTCGAACGCTACTGGACCCGCCCGGTGGGGCCGCTGCGCACCGAGTCCACCGAGGCGCTCGCCGACGAGCTCCTGGCGCTGCTGCGCGGCGCCGTGCGGCGTCGCATGGTCGCCGACGTCCCCCTCGGCGCCTTCCTGTCGGGCGGCATCGACAGCTCGACGATCGTGGCCCTGATGGCGGAGGCCAGCGACCGCCCGGTGAAGACCTTCTCCATCGGCTTCGCCGAGGCCGACTACTCCGAGGTCGCCTTCGCGCGCATGGTGGCGAAGCGCTTCGGCACCGAGCACCAGGAGCTCGAGGTGCGCGCCGACATGGTCTCGGTGCTGCCCGAGATCGTGCGCCACCACGGCGAGCCCTTCGCCGACAGCAGCGCGGTGGCCACCTGGTACCTCTCGAAGATGACCCGCGAGCACGTCACGGTGGCGCTCTCGGGCGACGCCGGCGACGAGAACTTCGGCGGCTACCGTCGCTACAACACCGCCCGCATCGGGCACCTCTACGACCGCGTCCCGAGCGCCCTCCGGGGCCCCGCGCAGGCGGCCTTCGGCGCCTTCGGCCGGGTATTCTTCCCCTACCTCGGGCGCTACGCCGGGCGCCTCTCGCAGGGCGAGGCCGCGCGCTACCTGGTGCTGGTGGGCCAGTTCGTCGGCGCCGAACGCGACGGGCTCTACGGCGAGCGCATGAGGGCGGCGCGCGGCGACGAGAGCGAGCGCCGCTTCGAGCGCATCCTCGCGGCGAGCGCGGCCCGCCAGCCGATGGGTCGCATCACCGACCTCGACTGGCACACGTACATGATCGACGACATCAACGTGAAGGTGGACATCGCCGCCATGGCCCACGCGCTGGAGGTGCGCTGCCCCTTCCTCGACACCGAGGTGGTGGAGTTCGCCGCGCGCCTGCCGGACCGGCAGCTGCTGCACGGCGAGGGCAAGGTGGTCCTGCGCGCCGCCGCGCGTCGGCTGCTCCCCCCCGAGGTCATCGACCGCAAGAAGATGGGCTTCGGCATCCCCCTGGAGCACTGGTTCCGGCACGCGTTACGCCCGATGGTGAACGACCTGCTGCTCGACCGCACCGCCCGCCAACGCGGGCTCTTCGAGCCCCGCGAGGTCGAGGCCCTGGTGCGCACCCTCGACGGTCGATCGCCCCGCTACGACCGCGTGTGGACCCTCCTCATGCTCGAGCTCTGGCTCCGCGAGCTCGTCGACGCGCGGCCCGCCGCGGCCGCCTGACGACGGCGGCCAGGGCCCCATCGTCGGCACCAGCCCCGACCGAACCGCCGCGAAATCCTCCGGCCACGGCGAGGTCACCACCGAGGGCCTCCCCGGCACCCGCACCGCCCGCGCGTGCAGCATCACCCGCGGCACCGCGAGCACCGCGCCGGTCGCCGAGGTCAGCCGCCGGGCCCCGCCATAGGCCACGTCGCCCAGCAGCGGAACCCCGGCCTGCGCCGCGTGCACCCGGATCTGATGCGTCCGCCCGGTCACCGGCACGAAGCCCAGCGCCGTCGCCCGGTCGCCCGCGCCCAGCCGGGTCCATCGGGTGAGCGCCTCGACCGACGCCAGGCCCTCGCCGCAGCGCCGGCGCGTACGGTCCTTCGGGTCGTCTTCGATGCGCCACGACCACTCGCCGGCCTCGTCCCCGAGCGCCCCCGCGACGAGCCCGGCATACCAGCGCTGGTACTCCCCCGCCTCCTTCGCCGCCGCCGCGGTCGCGATCGCCCAGTCGCTCAGCGCGAAGAGCACCGCGCCGGTCACCGACGCGTCCAGCCGCGAGAGCGGGTGCCAGTGCGCGCTCTTCGGCCGCAGCCGCTGGGCAACCCCCACCAACGAGGCCTCCCCCTTCGCGCGCGGCGTGGTCAGCAGCCCCGCGGGCTTGTCGAGCACGACCCAGTCGTCGGCGTCGAAGAGCACCGTCGCCCCGATCACACGCATTCGATCCGCTCCACCACGCCGCGGTTTCCGTCGACGCGCACCAGGTCGCCAGTCTTCAACGCGCGCGTCGCGCCCGCCACGTTGACCACCGCGGGCACCCCATACTCGCGCGCCACCAGCGCGGCGTGCGAGAGCGCCCCGCCGAGCTCGGTGACCACCGCCGTCGCCACCAGGAAGAGCGGCGTCCACCCGACGTCCGCCACCGCCGTCACCAGCACCTCGCCGGGCGTCAGGAGCGCGCCGTCGCCCGGATCGCGCAGCACCCTCACCCGGCCCGTCACCACGCCGGGCGACGCCGCGACGCCCGTGAAGCGGTCGCCCGCCGGCTCCGGGGATGGGGCCACCGACGGGGGCGAGCCCACAAAGGTCGCCGGCGGATCGGGGCGGGCCAGGTCGCGCGCCACCTCGGCGCGCCGCATCGCGACCACGGCCTCGACGTCGGTCAGCTCGCCGCCCAGCCACGCATCGAGCTCGTCGACCGTCAGGTAGAACGCGCCGTCTGCGCCGCCCGCACCGAGCCGCGCGCTCACCTCCAGCGCGATCATCCGCACGAAGCCCAGCACCTCGGTCACCCGGGCGCGCATCCGCTCCCGCAGCCGGGCGAAGCGCTGGGTGCGGGCGAGCAGGTGGCGGGCGCCCGACCGCGCCACCGGGGGCAGCCGGCGGGCGAGGCCCTCCTCCGCCTCCGCGCGCAGGCGGAGCTGCCGCTCGACGCGCCCGATGGGCCGGTCGTCGGACTGCTGCAGGTACGCGCGCATCGCGGCGAAGAGGGTGCCCGGGGCCTCGCGCCAGCGGGGCGTCGAGAGCTCGGCCTCCCGCGGGCAGCGAAATCCATAGGCCTTCAGGAAGGACTCGAAGGCCCGCCGGGTGGGCCCCGCCGGGAGGTCGTCGACCACGAGGCGCAGCGGGTCGGCCCCGGCGATCACGGCGCGCGCTGCGGGCTCTCGCCGGGCGATCTCCGCGATGTGCACGAGCGCGATACCGGGCGCCGCGCTGTCGAGGTCGGCAAACCCCGCGAGGAGCTCGCGCTCCATCCGCTCGCTGTCGGCCGGCAGCGCGCGGCGCAGGAGCTCCCGCATCGCGACGATGCAGGCGAGGTAGCCCGAGGCGCAGGTGAGCATCAGCTCGCCGGTGTGATCGAGCAGCGACCGCGCGTCACGAAGGGCCTGCCGAAGGGCCGGACGCGAGGTGGCCGCGAAGGGCAGCGCGGCGAAGCGCGCGCGCGCGGCGGAGAAGTCCACCTCGAAGCGGCGCAGCCGGTCTTCGAGCCCGAGGTTCTCCGCCGCGAGGATGCCGACGGTGCGCGGCAGGCGGCGTACGAAGGGCCACCACGACCCGGCGGGCACCTGCTGCTCGACCGCCTCCAGGCCCCCGCCGCCGCCGAGCTCGATGAGCACCCGCGGGGAGAGCAGCGGCACCTGCCGGGCGACCCGCACGAAGTTGGTGAGGTTGAGGTAGATGCGTCCGTGGAAGATCCCGACGAGCTCGAGCTCCGGGGTCACCTCGCAGCCGAGCCCCGCGAAGGCCTTGCGGAAGCCCCGCTCGCTGAAGGCCACCGCGATGGACCACGTCAGCGGCGTCGCCACGCCCGGCAGCGCCTCGCCCACGTTGACGTTGCTCCACACCCACCCGCGTCGGTCGTCGAGGCCCCGCGCGTCCGTCGGCGCCCCGGGCAGCCCGACGATGCTCCGCGACTGCAGCAGCCACAGCGCACGCCCGTCCCAGGCCCACTCGATGTCCCGCGGCGAGCCCGCCTGGGCCTCCGCCCGGTCGGCCAGCGCGAGCAGGTCCGCGAGCAGGGCGTCGACCACCACCGGCGCGCCCCGCACGGCCTCGGGCAATACCTGCTCCTGTATGCCGCCCTCCGCCGCGACCACGGCCGCCACCGCCGCGACCACCGCCGTCCGCTGGATCACCGCAGAGTCGATCCGGCGCACGCGCAGCACCTCCGGGGTGCTCCGCCCATCGACCACGGAGACGCCGAGTCCGCGGGTGGCCTCGATGACCGCGACGCCCCGCGCGCCGTCCAGCGGATCGGCCGTAAACAGCACCCCGGCGCACTCCGCCTCGACCATCACCTGGACGATCACGGCCATGCCGACCGGCGACGCGCCGCGCTGCCGGGCGAGGTACGTGAGCGCGCGCTCGGCGTAGAGCGAGCCCCAGCAGCGGCGCACCGCGTCGAGCAGGGCGGCCGCGCCGCGCACGCCGAGGAAGCTCTCCTGCAGGCCCGCCGCGCTGGCCATCGTGGCGTCCTCGTGGAGGCCGCTGGAGCGCACCGCGAGGGCCCGCGCGCCGAGCGACTCCGCGACCTGGGCGAGCTCGGCCTCGAGCCCGTCGGGCAGCGGGGCGTCGAGGAGGCGCTGGCGGATCGACGCGAGCCGGGCGGCGCGTCGGTCGACC
>CAIOSS010000636.1 GCA_903860995.1 uncultured delta proteobacterium
CAGCGCCGCCGCGGCCGGCAGCAGCGAGGCGCCCATCGCACCGTAGGCCGACGCCAGCGTGCGGCCCGCGGAGCGCTCGGCCTGCGCGGCGGTGATCCACTCCAGCAGTCCGCGGTGGCTCACGAAGCGGCGCCACCCGACGCGCGCGATGGCGTCGACGCTCACCCCCGCGTCGTGCGGGAGGAAGAGCAGGGTGATCGCCGAGCGCAGCGCGTTCTGCGCCGCGTCGCTGGACGTGCGGCCCACGTGGGCGCCCCAGGTCGCGTAGCGCGGGCGGCGGACGGTGGCGGAGGCCCAGTGCGCAACGATGGGGAGCGCGAGGATCAGCGCGACGGCGCCGGTCCAGGGGAGCGGGCGGTCGGCGGCGAACCACCCCCCCAGGAGGAGGGCGAGGGTCGCGGGGGCGACGAGGGAGCGTCGGAGGTTGTCGGCAATCTTCCAGCGGCTGATGACCGACAGGGGATTGTCGACGCGCTGCCCGTCCGCGCGCGGGGGCCTCCGCAGGAGCCACGGCGCGATCTGCCAGTCGCCGCGGATCCAGCGGTGGCGGCGGAGGCTGGCGGACAGGTAGTGCGAGGGTGTGTCGTCGAAGAGCTCGACGTCGGAGACGAAGCCCGCGCGTGCGAAGAGACCTTCGAGCAGGTCGTGGGAGAGCACGGTGCCGTCGGGCACCCGCCCGCGCAGCGAG
Organism: uncultured delta proteobacterium; assembly: GCA_903860995.1. Classification (GTDB taxonomy): domain Bacteria; phylum Myxococcota_A; class Polyangia; order Polyangiales; genus SCUS01. Next base: position 689 of record CAIOSS010000636.1, read on the forward strand.
GCCTCGAAGACCCGCAGGTCGTAGATGCCCTTGCCGACGAAGGAGCCCTCGCCGAAGAGGTCCTGGTACACGTCGGACACGGCGCTGGTGTACGGGTCGAGGCCCTCCTGGTCGGCGAAGACCCGGGCGAATCGGCTCCGTCGCGCGGAGGTCGGGGACACCGACACGCGCGGCTGGAGCACCCCGTAGCCCTCGACGACCACCCCGGCCCCCGGGTCGAGACGGGCCTGGTTGAGCGGGTGCGCCATCGCGGCGACGAGCCGGGCGGCGGTGCCGGGCGGCAGCTGCGTGTCGGCGTCGAGGGTCAGCACGAAGCGCACGGCGTGCAGCCACGAGCGGTCCCCCACGACGTCCGAGATCGTCGTGTCGGTGGCGCCCAGCAGCAGGCGGTTGAACTCCTCGATCTTCCCGCGCTTGCGCTCCCAGCCCATGAAGCGCTGCTCGCCCTCGCTCCACACGCGACCGCGGTGTAGCAGGTAGAAGCGCCCGCCCTCGTGGGTGCGGTTGAGCCTACCGATGCCGGCGCGCGCGGCGCCCAGCAGCTCGCCGTCGCCGGGCGTCCGCGCCGTGTCCGCGTCGGTGAAATCGCTCAGCAGGGCGAAGCGCAGCGCGGGGTCGGGGTTGGCCAGGAAGCGCAGCTCCAGGCCCTCGACCTGCTCCTCGATGGCGTCGAGGCCCGTGAGCATCATCGGGACCACGACGAGGGTGCGGTGCTCGTCCGGGATGCCGTCGACGAAGTCCAGCTTGGGGAGCAGCGCGGGCGGGAAGACCGTCGTGACCGCGAGGTTGGCGAGGCTCGCGACCAGCTCGCTGGCGGGCAGCAGCGCGACCGCGCCGAGCGCGACGCCGACGCTGCAGGGGGCGCCGAGGCGCACGGCGAGGGCCCCGGCGGCGGCGGCGAGGAGACCGCTGCCGAGGGCGATGGGCCCGAGGTAGGCGAGGGTCGCGCGGTCGGTGAGGGCGCGGCCCAGCCGCTCGAGGGCGTTGGGGCGGTAGCCCAGCTCGGCCTCCAGCGCGGCGCTGCCATGGCCGACGAGGAAGTACCCGATGTGCGCGCGCCGCGAGGGGCCGGTGACCTGGCCGGACTCGTCGAGCTCGGCGCGGGCGAGGGCGATGGCGCGCTCGGTGACCTCGTGCTCGGGCCGCCCGGTGCGCCGGGCGAGGCGCTCGACGACGTGGCGGTAGCGGTCGCGGGTGACGAAGTCCATCCCGGGGTAGGTCCCCGACGGGTCCTGCCGGAGCGCGCGCTCGACGACGCTGAGCGACTCGAAGACCTTGCTCCAATCGGTGGCGGTGATGGTCCGCATCGACGTGATGCAGTTGCCCACGGAGACCTGGTTGGCGGCCTGGCTGCGGTGCTCCGCCCGGATCGCCTCCTCCACGGTCGTGCCCTGCTCACCGATGCGCCGGTCGAGCCACTCGGTCGCGAGCGAGAGGGCGGGGTGGCGGTCGCGCAGGCGCAGCACGAGCTCGGTCGCGAACATCGTGGTCGACGGCAGCACGCGCCGGGACACCCGGTGCTCGAGCGCCTCGGCCACGCTCGCGGCGCCGCGCGACGCGAGGAGGGCGAGCTCGTCCGCAAGGGCCGTCGCGGCCTCGCGCTCGACCCGGGCGGCGTCGACCCGGGCCGCGATGCGCGCCAGGCGGTCGAGGAACCCGTGGCGGAGCGCGATGGGGATCGCCCACAGCTCGCCGATGGTGAGCGGGTCCACGGCCTGGTAGGCGGCGAGGAAGCGCTTGAGCAGCGCGACGTCGAGCAGGCCGTCGGTGAAGGCGATCAGCTCGACGACGATGGCGAAGGCGCGCGGGTGCCCGGCGTGCGGCCCCTCGATGAGCTCCGGTAGCTGCCGGTAGAAGCCCCGCGGGAGGTCCTCGCGGCCCTCGCGGAGCTGCTCGGCGATCACGTGGAAGTTGTCGAGCAGCCACTCGCCCGCGGGCGAGATCCAGCCGCCGGACTCCGCGGCCCTGAGCGTCGCGCGGTAGTTGTCCACCAGCTGCCGGTGGTTGGCCCGCAGCAGCGCGATGTAGTCCTTGTTGTGGCGCGCCGTGGCCTGGCGGGTGCGGCCCGCGTGGGCGCGCGCGAGCTGCTCGGCGAGCGCGTCGAGGCGCTCGACCGTGAGGTGCTCCGGCGGCGGGGGAAGGTCCGGGGCCGGGACGACCGCGGCGCTCATGGGCTCACCCCACCCTCAGCCAGCTCCCCCCGCCGCGACGACCTCCCGGTGAGCGAGGCAATCTGCCACGGCGTGACATTCATGCAGGTCCCTCAGCGCCCGGGAGCGGTGGGGGAGGGTGACGGCGCGATGGCCGACCCGCGGGGGGGCGTCGGCAGGTGCCGGCGCCCGTGGGCCTCGTGGGCGGCGCGCTTGATCGCGCTGTGGTGCCGTAGGAGCGTGCTCGAAATCTGGAACGGCAGCTTGAGCTCGCAGACCTGTTCGTAGCACCGGACGAGGGCCTCCTCGCGGCGCGCCCGCTCCTCCGCGGGCGCCAGCGTACGCGGTGAAAACAGGCCCACCAGCGTCTGCCACGGGTCGCTCGGGGGGTGGGCGCCCGCGTCGTCGATGACCCCGCGGAGCTCGGCGAGCAGCGCCGCGCGCTCGGCCCTGGAGAGGCCCTCGGCGGGGTCTGCAGCCGCGTTGAGCGCCTCGTCCCAGGCGCGAAATCGGGCGATGAGCTGTTGCAGTGCGGGAGCGAATTCTGCGGTCTCCATGCGATACCCTCCGGTTGCGAGAAGTCGTCCTCGACGACGATGCAGCATCGCTGCGCAATCCACGTGCCATCACGGCCAGCGAGAGAGAGACCCCCTACCGATGCCCTCCCCGAAGCTCCGCGTCGCTCCGATGGCCTCACCCTTCCAGGTGGTCCTGGTCGAGCCCGAGATCCCCCAGAACACGGGCAACATCGCGCGCCTGTGCGCGGCCACCCAGAGCCCGCTGCACCTCGTCGGGCGCCTCGGGTTTCGCATCGACGACCGCAGCGTGCGCCGCGCGGGCATCGACTACTGGCACCTCGTCACGCTCTACACGCACCCCGACTGGTCGTCCTTCGCGCTCACGCACGCGCGCCTCCGGCCGCCCGGGCGGGTGCGCCTCTTCAGCGCCACCGGTCGTCGCAGCTACGTCGACGCGGGCTTCGCGCCCGGCGACGCGCTGGTGTTCGGGTGCGAGTCGAGCGGCATCCCGCAGGAGGTGCTCGACCGCTACCCCGACGACGTCTACGGCATCCCCACGGCGGGCGCGGTGCGCTCGCTCAACCTCGCCAGCGCCGCGGCCATCGTGGTGTACGAGGCGATGCGCTCCGTGGGCGCGCTCGACGGCGCGCGCATGGAGGACGCAGCCGACGACGCGCACCCCGAGCCCGACGACTTCGTGCGCTAGATCGGCGCAGGGCCTTGCGCCCGACGCGCACCGTGCGCCACGGTCGGCGCCGATGCGACGATCGACCCTCGCGGTGTGGCTGTTGTCGGGCGGGCTCCTCGCGGGCGAGGCGGGCGCCACCCCGCGGGCGCTCCCGCCGGCCGAGCGGGCGGAGATCGCCGCCCTCGCGCGCCGGGTGCTGGAGTTCGTGCGCGACGGGGCCCCAAGCCCGGCGGGGTTGTTCCCGACGGCGGCCGAGCTGCGGGCGGTGTACGGGCTGCGCGACCCCGGCGACGCCGGCCCCGACGGCGGCGGGATGATGGTGCAGCGCCAGCTCGAGGCGCTCGGCCGCGACGCGCGCGACCTGCGGCCGAGGCTCGCCGGGGCGCAGTTCCGCGGCATCGCGGGCGCCGCGTTCGCGCGCAACACCATCGACCCGCGGCGCTGCGGGCGCTTCGCCGCGCCGGGCTCGCTCTGCGCCGACGGCCCGGTGATCGAATACGCGGTGGGGCCGAGCGTGCGGCGCCTCCGTATCGACACCATCGTCCGCGTGGGCGGCCGCTGGCGGGTGCTCGACCTGCGACCCTGAGGGCCGTCAGGCGTCGCGGGCCTTGCGGCTGCCCACCCGCGGGGCGGCGAGGCGGAAGATCGCCCGCGTGAGGGCCGGGGCGTGCCGCGCCATGGCCACGCCAAACTTACCGTGCAGCGTAAGAATCAGCTCGTCGTCGTGGCGCGCGACGGCGTCGGCGATCTTCCGCGCGGCGGTCATCGCGGGCATGAGCAGCCACGACGGCACGGTCTCCTTGCGCGACTCCTTGAACGCGCCCTGCCGGTCGACCCGGCGGATCTCGCTCTCGATGAAGCCCGGCGCGACGTGGGTGACGCTGATGCCCTTCATCGCCCACTCGGTGCGCAGCCCGTCGCAGAACGACGTCACGCAGGCCTTGGACATGTTGTAGGCCATGCTCGCCGGGGCGGGCACGAAGGCCGCCACGCTCCCGATGGCGACGAAGGCGCCCTTCGAGCGCGCGAGCGCCGGGAGCGCTGCCTTGGCGGTGCGCATCACGCCGTAGACGTTGGTCTCGAACTGCCGGCGCACGTCGTCGAGGGAGAGCTGGTCGAAGGTGCCGTCGACGCCGAAGCCCGCGTTGGCGATGACCACGTCGAGGCCGCCGAAGACCTCTACCGCGCGCGCCACGGCCGCCTCACAGTCGCCGTCGTGGGTGACGTCGCAGGCCACGGCCAGGCTGTGGCCCTCGCCCCCCAGCGCCTGGGCGAGCGCCGCGATGCGCTCCACCCGACGGGCCAGCAGCACGGTCTTCCACCCGCGCCGCGCGTACTCCCGCGCCATCGCCTCGCCGATGCCCGACGAGGCCCCCGTGATCAGCACCACCCCCGCTGCGCCCGTCGACATCGTCACCCTCGCTCCTCCCGGCCGACCTCGACCCCTGCGCCCGTCGTTCGGGGGCCGCCGCGTCGCCGATGGGGGCTTGTACACCCGATCGCCTGGAATGCTGACCCCGCCGCGGGTGATCTGTTAGCGTCGCGAGGCCATGCGCAGAACGGTGGGAACTCTCTCGGCGATCGCGGCTTCTCTCGGCCTCCTGGCCCTCGCCCCGGAGGCCCGCGCGCAGGACGCGCTGCCGGCGGACACGGGCTTCGACCTCCGGTTGTTCCGCCACGCCATCGACTCCAAGGGGCAATTCTCGGTCAACGGGACCGACACCCTCGGGCACCTGCACACGTCCTTCGGGCTCGTGGTCGACTGGGGCCGCGGGCTCGCCCGCCAGGGCACGCTGCTGCGCGGGATGCAGACCGAGACGCAGGTGCCCCTGGTGGAGAACCTCGTCACCGGCACCTTCTCGGCCAACCTCGGGCTCTTCAACCGCCTCGTGGTGGGGCTCCAGCTCCCGGTGCACCTCGTCGGCGGCCCGGGGCCCGGAGGCACCGACGGCACGCTCCAGCCCATCGCCGGGTACACGCCGCAGAACGGCGGGCTCGACTATCAGGGCTTCGGCTCGATCACGCTGCACGCCAAGCTCCGGCTGCTGCCACCTACGATCACCACCTGGGGTCTCGCGCTCATCATGCAGGCGGGCATTCCTCTCTCGTCGGGGCCGAGCAACTTCGCTGGCGACCCCGGGGTGATGCTCTGGCCCTCCATCGCCGCGGAGTGGCACCCGGTGTCGCGCTTCCGCATGGACCTCAACCTCGGGTACCGCCTCGGGCTCGGCACGGGCGCGCGGCTGGTCGACACCACGTACGGCTCGCCGGTCACCGCGGGCCTCGGGATGAGCGTGCGCGTCGGCCCGGCGCTCGACCTCGTGGCCGAGGTTTACGGGGGCACGTATTCCAACGCGATGTTCGGCGCCAACACGACGCCCTTCGAGGCGGTGGGCGGGCTCAAGATCTTCGTGGTCGACAGCAGCTACCTGATGCTCGGCGCGGGTCGGCGCATCACCGGGAGCGACGCCGCGGCCGACCTGCGGGCCTTCGTGGGCTTCGTGTTCGAGCCCTCCATCGGCGACCGCGACGGCGACGGGTTTCGCGACGACGTCGACCGCTGCCCGGACAGCCCCGAGGACTTCGACCACTTCGAGGACACCGATGGATGCCCCGAGCCGGACAATGACCAGGACGGCATCCGGGACGGCGACGACCAGTGCCCGCTCACGCCCGAAGACCGCGACGGCGGGGCCGACGTGGACGGCTGCCCCGACCGGGACAACAACGACCGCGACGGCGACGGCATCCTCGACAACGTCGACCGCTGCCCCGACGAGCCCGAAGACCGGGACAACTTCGAGGACACCGACGGCTGCCCCGACCCGGACAACGACCGCGACGGCATCCTCGACCGGGTCGACCTGTGCCCCAACGACCCCGAAGACCGGGACAACTTCGAGGACGACAACGGCTGCCCCGACCCGGACAACGACCACGACCGCATCCCCGACGTGCGTGACCGCTGCCCCAACGACCCGGAGACCTACAACGCCCACGAGGACGAGGACGGCTGCCCCGACCAGGGCGTGGCGGTGCTCGAGGAGAACACCATCCGCATTCTCCAGGCGATCAACTTCGAGACCGACTCGGCGCAGATCCGCCCGGAGAGCATGCCGATCATCGAGGCCGTGGCGGCGACGCTGCGGGCCAACGACCAGATCCAGCTGCTGCAGGTACAGGGCCACGCCGACGAGCGCGGCGACGACAACCACAACCTCCAGCTCACGCGCGACCGCGCGGCGAGCGTGGTGGCGGCGCTCACGCAGCGCGGCGTCGGCGCCGAGCGGCTTCACGCCGCGGGCTACGGCGAGCGCTGCCCCGTCAACGCGGGGCGCGGCGCCGTCGCGTGGGCGGCCAACCGGCGGGTGGTGTTCCTCATCCTGCGCACCTCCGCGGGGCCGACCCGGGTGACCATCGCGTGCCCGGCCGGCGAAGACCTCATCCCCGACGAGGACCGCGACCTCCGTTGAGCGGCGTCGCGCCAACGGCGTAGTGCCGCGGCGGCTCGGTGCGGTATGGTCCGCGCAGCATGTCGACCGAAGCCCTGCAACCGATCGCTGAAGCCTGGCTCTCGAGCCTGCAACAAGACATCAAGGAGTTCGTTCGCGTCGTCTGCGACGACCCGGAGCTCGACGAGTCGCTGCGCGACCGGGTGCACGGCGCGGTCTTCTACGCGCTCGTCCCGGGCGACGTGATCCCCGACTCCATCGGCGTGCTGGGCTACCTCGACGACGCGCTGGCGCTGCGCATCGCCCTCGACGAGGTGCGCCGCGAGGCGCCCGATCGCTTCGAGGCGTGGCGCGACCGCATCCCGGAGATGATCGAGAGCGCGGGCGAGGCGCTGGCGACCTTCCGTGAGTCGCTCGATGAGGCCACCTACGAGGCCTTCCGGCAGCGGGTGTTCGCCATCGAGAAGGTGGAGTTCAAGGGTCGGCGTGCGAGCGAAGTGGCGCAGGGCAAGGTCGACCCCGGGTGGCTCGCCGCCGAGGTGTCGGTCCTCGCGCTCAAGCTGGACTTCAAGCCCGCGGCGGTCAGGGCCGCGGCGAAGCGGGTCGACAGCGCGCTCCAGACCTTCCATCAGCGCCTGCAGCCGCGTCGCTGAAGAGCACGTCGTCCAGGCCGAGCGAGCGCGTCGCCGACGGCCGGACGTTCACCCTCGGGGCCGACGCGCCCGCGCCGGTGCGCAGCAGCGACACCGCCATGGACGCGAGCAGGAGCACCGCCAGGTCGAGCGCGAGCACGGTCATGGGCGCGGACGACACGCGCACCGCCGCGACGAGGCCCGCCGCGGAGGCCAGCAGCGCCGCCACCTGGAGGGCCTGCACGGGCAGCGACCGACGGCGGATCGACGCGGCGCCGGGCGCCCGGGCGGGCAGCGAGAGGGCGACTGCGGCGAGGAGCAGCGCGGTGCCGGGTGACACGCAGCCGCGGACGCCCGCGACGGCGCCTGCGTGGGCGGCGGCGGCGCCGAGGGCGAGCAGC
>CAIOSS010000637.1 GCA_903860995.1 uncultured delta proteobacterium
GGATACCCCAATGACAGCCGTCGGCGAGACCCTGGGAGGCAAGTACCGCTTCGAGCGCCTGCTCGGGGAAGGCGGCATGGGCGCGGTGTACGCCGCCGAGAACCTCAACACCGGCCGCCGCGTCGCGGTGAAGGTGCTGCGGGGCGAGTGGACCCAGCAGCCCGAAGTGGTGCAGCGGTTTCTGCGCGAAGCACGGGCCACCACCACCATCGCGCATCCCAACGTCGTGGAGGTGCTCGACCTCGACGTCGATCGCGAGCGCGGCATCCCGTACATCGTGCAGGAGTTTCTCGAGGGCGAGACGCTCGAAGCCCACCTCGCCTCGCGGCCCGGGCGGCGGGTCGATCCGGCCGAGGCGCTGACGATCCTGGTGCCGGTGATGGGGGCGCTCGTGGCGGCGCACGGGCGCGGCATCGTGCACCGTGACCTCAAGCCCGCGAACCTCTTTCTTTCGCGAGCGCACAGCGGCGAGGTGGTTCCGAAGGTGATCGACTTCGGCATCGCGAAGGACGTCGAGGCCGCTCCCGGGTCGAGCAACCGCACGCAGGCCGGTGCCGCCATCGGAACGCCCTCGTACATGTCCCCCGAGCAGGTGGCGGGGCTCACGGACATCGATGCGCAGACGGATGTCTGGTCGCTCGGCATCGTGCTCTACGAGATGCTCACCGGGCGGCTGCCGTTCGAGGCCGAGAACGTCAACGTGCTGATGGCGAAGATCCTCTACGAGGTTCCGACGCCGATCAGCGCGCACCGCTCCGACCTGCCGGGCGACCTCCAGGCGATCATCGCGACCGCCCTCGATCGGGAGCGCCCGACGCGCTTCGCGAGCGTGAACGCGATGCGCGCGGCGCTGCTGGCGTGCAGCGCGTGTCCGAGCGGCGTGGCGGTCGTGCGGCCCTCGCTCGACGGCGTACCGGCGCGCGTTTCGACACCGCCCGCTGAACCCGTGGCGAGGGTCGCAGGCACCGTTCCGATGCAGGGGATGGTCACGCCGCACGGGACGCTGCCGATGTCGACGCCGCCGTCCAACCCGTGGTCGGCGGCGATCGCACCCGTTGCGCCCGACACGATGCACGCGGTGGCCCGTCCGGTGACCTCTCCGACGGCGGTCGGGAAGCCCTCGGGGAGCCCGTGGCTCCTCGTGAGCGCGGCGGTGATTGCGCTCGGCCTCGTCGCGGTGGCGGTCTTTCTGTCCGTTCGCGGCGGAGATCCTCCGCCGACCGTCGCGGTGACGCCGATCGTTTCCCCGGTGCCTCGACCCGCTGCCGCCGTTCCGCCGCGTGCGCCCGTGGCCGTCGTGACGCCGCCTCCGGTAGCTGTCGCCCCGGCTCCGTTGCCGGTCGCTGTCGTCGCCGCACCCGTTCGGTCGGCACCGCGAGCCGCACAACCCCCTCGCACTCCGCGTCCCCGCACGCCGCTCGCAGCTCCGAACTTTGCTCACCCACGCGCACCGGCCGCTGGTGCCCGCACGCTCAACGCCGATGAGATCTGACGCCATGACCTGCCCCCGCACCCCTCTGCTCGCCACGCTCTTCGCGACGCTCGCGGTCACCTCGTCCGCGTTCGCACAGACGCCGCCCGACGCGACGGCGCGGCGGCAGCTCGTCGAGCGCGCCATCTCTGCGCGCGACGCGGGCCAGCACGCGCAGGCGCTCGATCTGTTTCTGCAGGCGGGGCAGATCCAGATGCGACCGGGTCTGCGGATGTCCATCGCGCAGGAGCAGCAGGCGCTCGGGCACCCGATCGAAGCCTGCGACGGCGCGACGGCGTGTGTGACCGAGGCGCAGGCTGATCTTACCGGCGCAGGTAATGCGGCGGCGTTGCAGGGGTGCGCGTCGCTGGTGGCAACGACATGCGCGACGCTCGGGCACCTGCGGCTGCGACTGCCCGCGACGTTGCCGGACGGGCTGCGGCTGACGGTGCAGGGGCGTGCCGTCGATCGATCGGCGGGAGACGTGCTCACGGTGTCGCCCGGCGCGGTGACGGTGCTCGCGGTGGCGGGACGCCAGGTGCTCTTCGAGGAGAACGTCGCGGTGCAGCGCGGGGAGACGCGCGACGTGGCGGTGCGGTTGGATGCGGCGCCGACGGTGACAGCGCCGGTGGCAGCGACGGAGACAGTGCCGCCCCGGCAGCAGGTTCGGGTGGTGGTGACGCCGCCGAGGCCGCGGTCTCCATTGGTTGCGCGCGGCCCAGGCATCGGGCCGTGGTTGGTGCTCGGCGGCGGGGCGGTCGCGCTCGGGTTGTCGGCGATGTTCCTCGGGCTGCGGGAGTCGGCGAAGAGCAGCCGGGATGCGGCGTGCGGCGTCGGGTACTGCACCCAGGCGGCGGCAGATTTCCAGTCGACGGCGGAGACGGACAACGTCGCGATGTACGTGGCGCTCGGGGTCGGCGCAGCGGCCGCGACGGCGGGCGTGGTGTGGCTGGCGACGGGAGGATCCTCGGCGGAAGCGCCCGCGCGGACGGCGCTCAGCGTGGGGGCGGCGCCGACGCGCGGGGGCGTGGTCTTCGGGGTGGGAGGGAGCCTGTGAAGAAGACGGCAGCGCAGTGGGCCTGGCTGGTGTTGGTCGCGGGCTGCGGGGCGGGGAGCCTGCCGTATCCGGTGCGGCCTGCGGACGTCACGGTGATCGACGCGTCGACGACGGACGTTTCCATGCTCGATGCGACGCGAGTGGACGCTCCTTCGCTGGATGCGGCGACCGGGGACGTGACGGCCGTCGATATCGCGGCGGCTGACGATTCTGTGACGGATGTGCCGGGCGTGGACGCGGTGAGCTCCGACGTGGCGGTAACCCTGGACACGCCGTTGACCGTGGATGCGCCGGTGACCGTGGACGCAGCACTGGCAGATGCTGCGGCGGACGCTGGGGCGTCGGACGTCGGTTCTGCGAGCGACGCGGGCGGTCCTCCCATGTGCCCGAGCGGCACGAGCCTCTGCGGGAGCGCCTGCGTCGCGCTGACCACGACGGCCAACTGCGGGGCGTGCGGTCGGGCGTGTACCGTCGGCCAATCGTGCAGCGGTGGCAGCTGCGTGTCTTCCGGCGATGCGGGCGCGGGCTCTTGTCCTACTGGCATGGTGTACATCCCCGCAGGCAGCTTCCTGATGGGCGATTCGGAAACGGCGAGCGCCAATGCGCAGCCTCCGCACATGGTGACGCTGTCGGCGTACTGCATGGATCTGACGGAGGTCACCGTCGCGGCGTACCGTGGCTGCACGAGTTGCATGGCACCGACTGCGGGTACGACAGATAACCTTGGAAACTGGGGCGTGACGGGTCGGGACAACCATCCAGTCAACCACGTGGATTGGAACCAGGCACGCGCCTATTGCCAATGGCGTGGCGGCGATCTGCCGACCGAGGCCCAGTGGGAGTACGCGGCTCGCGGGAGCGATGTGGCCAATCACATCTACCCCTGGGGCAACGCGGCACCGGCTTCTCAGCTGTGCTGGAGCGGCGATGTCCCCAGCCGTACTTCGACGTGTCCGGTGCAGTCCTACCCATCGGGCAACTCGCCATTCGGCTTATTCGACATGGCGGGCAATGTTTGGGAGTGGACACGGGACTTCTATGCGAGTTATCCATCGGCGGCTGCGATTGATCCGACCGGTCCGA
>CAIOSS010000638.1 GCA_903860995.1 uncultured delta proteobacterium
CCGAACTCCACCACGTTCAGGTACAGCTCGAGGATCGAGCGCTTGTCGAGCGAGCGCTCCAGCCACCAGGTGAGGGCGACCTCCTGGAGCTTGCGGACGAGGGTCTTCTCTCGCGCGAGGAAGACGTTCTTCACCAGCTGCATGGTGATGGTGCTGGCGCCGTAGGCGAAGCGCCCGGCGTTGACGTTGCGGATGAGCGCCCCGCGCACCTCGTCCGGGGAGAATCCGTGGTGGCGATAGAAGCCCCCGTCTTCGCGCTGGATGACCGCGCCCACGACGTAGGGCGAGATCGACTCGAAGGGCGTCCACGCTGGGGTGTTGGGCCCCGTCAGGAAGGTTCGGACGACGTTGTTGGGCTCCTGCACCCGCTGGATGAAGGGGTTGCCCAGCCGACGCAGGCCGACCTCGACGGACGACTGCGACGCCTGGCACCCATCCTGGACGTTGACGTCGAGCACGGTGTCTCCGAGCCGGCGGGTGTCCAGGGCGATGTGGGCGTCGCCAGCGAGGGTTCCGGTGAACAGGAAGCCCGCCAGCGGACCGACCGCCGCCGGAGGCAGCACCCGCCGGGGCAGGTCGCAGTCGAAGACGGGCACCCGCAGCACGGCGTCGACCGCGGTGTGCTCCCGCCCCCGCTCGGCGCTGCCAGAGATGAAGAAGCGCAGCCCGTTGAGCTCCGTGGAGATGCCCGGCGAGCTCACCCGTCGGCGCTCAAGGTCGATCGTGGCGCGCCCCGAGAGCGAGGCGCTGAGGGCGTCGAGGGCTTCACGCGCCAGCCCCGGGTGCTGCAGCCCGAAGTGATCGACGGTGACGTTGCCCGAGACCTCCAGCACGGTGGCTGCGGTGCTCCCCTCCGGCGGCTCGACCCGCAGGTGAAAGCGGGCCGTGCCGCTCTCCGTCGCGTGCCACGGCACGAACGGAACCCACGGCGCCAGCCGGGCCAGTGGGAGCGTCCCCGCCTCGACCTCCACCTGCCAGCGACCGCGCTCGTCGCGGGCGTAGCTCGCGGTGATGGCCGCTCCCTGATCGGCACCCACCTCCACGCGCAGCTCGTCGATGACTCGACCATGCGCCTGGAGCGAGAGGGTCGCCGGGTCCAGGCGCACCAGGTCTTCACCGTCGCGCTGCAGGCGGATTGAGCCCTCCCGCGCGTGCACCGACAGCGCGCGCCCGCCGAGCGGGTTCGTGGCGGGCTCTCCCGCGGGGGGGAGCGCTGCCGTGGTCTCGACGTCAGGGTGCTCGCTGTGCCAGGCACTCTCCACTTCCTGGATGAAGGGCGGCAACGCGTCCTTCGCGCGGAGGTCGGCGAGCGCCTCGAAGCCCGTGCAGTTGAGGCTCTGCTCGCTCGCACGTCGCAGGGCCACGCAGGCGCCCGATCGCATCACCACCCGCGGAAGCTCGGCGCGAAGCTCCGACCAGCGCACCGTCATCTCCCGGGCCTCGGTGACGTCGATCACGCCTTCCCGCAGCTGCACCCGTGCCCGGCTCGTGGCGCCGTCGTGCACCTCGAGGTCGGCTTGAACCCGGTCGAGGTGCACGCCGCCGACCGTGAATCGTCTCCGGCCCGTATCTGGGGCGGGGGCTACCGCCGGACGTCGCATGATCTCGCGGAGCGGGCCCCGTGCGGTGAGCTCGATTCCCTCGGCGATGACGTCGATGCGCTGGGTGCGGCCGAGCACCAGGGAGGCCCAGCGGAAGCGCACCCCCACGCGGGAGACCGCGGCGTGACGCTGCGCCCCTGGGATGTCGACCACCAGGCGACGCACCAGCGCGCCATCGAGCGCGAGGTCGACCGAGCCCACCTCGCAGCGGGCGGCCAGCCGTCGGGCACACGCGGAGAGAATCCCCTGGCGGACGCGGCTGCGCGCGAGGGAGGGCCCGAGCGCGCCCACCGCGATGAGCGGGGCAACGAGCAACACGGCAATGACCTTCGCGCGAGCACCCACGACGCCGTAGGCGATAGCAACAACGCCACCGCCGGCGCCACTTTTCCGGCGCTAGAAATGACAAAACCCCGTGATGGCAGTGTTCTTGGGAAACACTGCCATCACGGGGTTGTTGCCGTGATAGGACCCCGGCGGCGTTCTACTCTCCCACACAGTCACCTGTGCAGTACCATCGACGCTGGAGGGCTTGACGACCGAGTTCGAGATGGGATCGGGTA